>JAQUUS010000183.1 GCA_028693775.1 Alphaproteobacteria bacterium
GTTGTCGATCCGGCAGTCGATGTCGTGGTCGTAGAGCGAACGGCAGCGGCCTCCCGCAAACGGCGCCGCTTCATAGACTATGACTTTCTCTCCGGACAGCGACAATTGCAGGGCCGCCGACAGCCCAGCCATTCCCGCGCCGATAATATGCACATGCCTTACCGTCATCCCACCATGCTCTTCAACAAAATGACTATTTTTTTCCATTTCGGCAGGGATATGCGCTTTTCCGGATTCTTCCAGCCTCCGGCCATCAGCCGGGCAAGGATCGCGCTGTAATAATCCCTCATGATCCGCGCGGGGCGCATAGCTGCGCGCGGGCATTTCTTCATGTAGGCATTCGCTTGTTTGTAATGGTTTTTCGCTTCGGCGGCGAACTCGCGGCACAGCGCGGGCAGGGAGGGCGATTTCAGGACTTCCGCCGGGTCGCGCGTCGAGATGTTGTGCTTGATCAGGAGGCCGTTGGGCAGATAGAGCCTGTTTCGCTGCGCGTCTTCGGCCAGGTCTCTCAGGATGTTGGTTTTTTGAAGCGCTCGCCCAAGATGATGCGCCACCATCATCGCGTCTTCGCTGTCGGCGCCGAAGATCCTTACGGATACACGGCCTACCGCGCTCGCGACACGGTCGCAGTATTGATCCAGCGTTTCTTCGTCCGGGCCTACGATGGGCTCCACATCCATTTCCATGCCGTCGATGACGGACAGAAAATCCTGCTCGGCAAGACTGTAGGTTTTGATGTGCGGCTTGAGGGCGCTAGTGATCGCATCCGTCGGGACCCCGCGGAAGACGCCTTTGATTCGCGCACGCCACTCTTGCAGCCCTCTGACCGCTTCTTCGGTGGAGGCGCTTTCGTCGGCGATGTCATCCACCTCGCGGCAAAACGCGTAAAAGGCGTACATGGCCTCACGCCGTTCTTTCGGCAGGATTGACATTCCCGCATGAAACGACGTTTGCGCGGCGTCGACCCGCGCTTTGACCTCTTCGATGGCTTCGGCGTATGGACGTGCTGTCATTCCAACGTTCTTAGCATGCCTGTGAGCGTTGCGCAAAAGATTGAACATTTACCAAGCTTCACGTTGTCGCAGAGCGGGTCCCGTTTGCGCAACAGGGCCACAAGCCGTTCGGCTAGCGCGCAGATTATGGACGTTTCGGCTTTGAGGCGAAAATCCGGAATCTCTCGCGGCAACGTGCGGGCGTCTTTGAGCATCGGCTCGACACGGTTGAGAATCTCGTCCAGCGATGCCCGTAAGGGGGGACCAAGCTTCGCTTGGGACAGGTCTTCGATCCGCGCGCCCCGGATGCTCAGGATGTCTTGCGGCAGGTAGACCCGGTCCAGTTCGCGGTAGTCGTCGCCGCAGTCCTGGACGTGGTTGATGATTTGCAGCGCGTTGCACAGCGAGTCGTTGGCGCGCCAGGCCTTCTTTCCGATTCCGTGCAGTTCGAGGACGTGGCGCCCTACCGGCGCGGCCGAGAAGTTGCAGTAGTCGATCAGGTCGTACCAGTCTCGGTATCTCCTTTGGAGGGCGTCGCGCTTGAAGGCCGTCAGCAGATCGAGGCTGTGTTGCGGCGATACGCCCGTTTCCCTCAGGCTTTTGCGCAGCGCCACCGCAGACGGTATTGCGTCATTTTTTGCATCGAGCAGCGAGATTGCGAATTTTTCAAGCTGCGAGATCTTTTCTGGCGCGCTCAGCAGCGGGTGATCCGCCACGTCGTCGGCGTCTCGCGCAAAATCGTAGAAGGCGTGGATGTGCGGACGCAGGTCCGACCGGATGAGAAACGATCCGACTGGAAAATTTTCTGCGTTTTTGTTCTTGCCGCTCGCAGTATCTAGGGATGCGGAGTCTGTAGCCATGAGTGTGTCCCAATTTTGACTTTTGGAAACGGATGCTTCAGGCCTGTGACCGGCCTTTCCTTTGGCCTCCGTTTCCCAGATGGTAGCGCCGGGCCGAATCCATCGTTGCGCCAGCATATACTATCGCGGCAACAGGTAAAGTGAATGCCCATAGCGGGGATAAATCGTAAAAACGGACCATCGGCATATATATTCCCGCCATGATGAACAGGCTCAGGTAACCCCCCACAATGGCTGCGGCATCGGAGGCAAGCACGATGGCGGCGCAAGGCATAAGGAATAAAAAGCTTAATCCCGCAACGGTTGCAATCAGCAGGAACGGGGAATAATGCAGTTGTGTGTAGGCTGTCCGGGCGATCATGGCCCAGACGTCTTTGATTCGCGGGTAGGGGCGCACGCTTCGGATTTCCTGCGTGAGCGTCAGCTCGATGGCACCCCCTGCGTTTTTGACCGCTTTGGCCAGAGTGCAGTCGTCGATCAGCGCCGATTTGATTCGGCTGAGGCCGCCGATCCGGTCCAGCATGGATTTTTTGAGCAGCATGACGCCTCCCGCCGCAGCTGCTGCAGGCGATAGCGGCGCGTTCGCCCGCCGGAACGGATACAGCATCATGAAGAAGAACACGAAGGCGGGGATCAGCAGTTTTTCGGCAAAGCTTTCGCAGTTCAGTTTGACCATTCGCGACACGAGGTCGAGTTTCTTTTCGATTGCGTGCGCCGTCAGCCGTTCGAGGCTCAGCCGCGAGTGCCGGATGTCGGCGTCTGTGAAGAGGATATAGTCGGCCTTGCTTTGGGCAACGCCTGCGTTCATGGCCGCGACCTTACCGCTCCAGCCTGCGGGGAGATCGGGCGCGGCGATCACCGTGAGGCGTTCGCTTCTCTTCATGTCTTGCGCGATCTTGCGCGCTATTTCCGCTGTGCCGTCTGTGCTGTGGTCGTCTACGAGTAGGATTTTCCAGTCTCCTGCATAGGCTTGCGCAAGCAGCGTCGGCAGCGTCAGCGGCAGGATGCTCGCTTCGTTCCGCGCAGGCACCACGATGTCTACCGACGGCTTCGGCGTTGCGGTCCGGCTTTCTCCGGGCAGCAGCGGCAGCCAGAACATTCCGTTCGCAAGCGTCATGCATATCCATGCGGCGGCGGCTATCATGCTGAGAACGAAAAGGACCATGCGCTCCCTCCCGGTTTGGTTGCGAATCGGTTGACTGTTCCATGTGTTAGTACAGAATGGAGACCCCTTGGAAGACTTTTTCGGTTTTTCGTTTCAGGTGGGGCTCCTTATAAATAATTCATGTTCCGACGGACGGCCAATATGACGGATGACGTTCTTTTTGCTGATAATCTCAAGCTCCTTTCGGGGGCGTCCCATGCCTTTTTTACTCGCGATTGGGGAGATTCCTGGTTTTCGGACGGCTCGAAGTTGAGAGAGGCTTTGCAGGCACGCGAGCGAGTCGCCGCTTATCTGGGCGTCGCTCCTGAACGCTTTTTGGGCTGCCATCAGGTGCATTCGCCCAAGGTCATTACCGTCAATGCCTTGTGGCATATGGAGAAAGCTCCTCAGGCCGACGCTTTGGTGACGGACAAACCCGGCATCGCTTTGAGCATTTTGACCGCCGATTGCGTTCCCGTTCTTTTTGTCGATGACAGCGCGCGCGTGATTGGCGCCGCTCATGCAGGGTGGCGCGGCGCTTTGGGCGGCGTGCTCGCAAATACTGTCGCCGCTATGGAAAAACTCGGGGCGGGCAGGGGCGCGATCCATGCAGCTTTGGGACCCTGCATTTCGCAGAAGTCCTACGAAGTCGGCGCCGATTTCCTTCCGCTTTTCATTGCAGAAGATCCGGCCAACGAGAACTTTTTTGCGCCTTCGGCCAAGAAGGCTCATTATCAATTCGATCTTCCGGGCTATGTCATCAAGAAACTCGGCGATTTGGGACTCGGGTCCGTTCAGGCTTCGCCGGCAGATACTTGCGCCGATCCTCAGCGGTTTTTCAGCTACCGCTGGTCGACGTTGCGCAGCGAAACCTGCCGGGGGCGCCTCGTTTCCGCCGTCATGCTCCGGTGACGGCGCGCCGTCTAGCCGTTGCGGTACGTTTTCTGATATATTCTTAGATAGTTGCCGCCGGTTCTGTTCGCCGCTATTCGTTGCGATTCCTTGTACAGCCCTTCTTTTCGTTCGTGGCCGCCTTCGGATATGGACGTAAGGTCAAGTCCCGGGTTGGCCAGCTTCGCGGCTGTGTTGAATTCGGTTATTGCGCCTTGCCAGGCTTCGTGGCCTTGCGGGAATA
>JAQUUS010000184.1 GCA_028693775.1 Alphaproteobacteria bacterium
TGCCCTGCGCAACGTCGATATGAAAACCGTACTTTGAAGCCAAGCACGCGACGCCCTGGATCAAGGCAAAAACAACAGCCGTCACAAACCCGAAAAAGAAAGGATTAGCGTTCGTCGCCCCCAACTTCATGCAAACGGTATAAGTCGACCCGCCCAAAACAGCCAAGGTCACGAAAAGAAGCCAAAGCCAAGACATGAATTTCAGCCCTTCAAAGCCGGATTGGGAATATCGAGCGGCAAGAATCCATAGTGCCTCAGCCACCGCAAATCGGCGTCAAAGAAAGTCCGCAAATCAGGAATGCCGTATTTCAGCATCGCCAACCTCTCAATCCCCATCCCGAACGCAAACCCCTGATATTTTTCCGGGTCGATATTGCAGTTCCGCAAAACGTTCGGATGCACCATCCCGCACCCCAAAACCTCCAGCCAGTCGCCGAAGTTCCCGAGCTTTAATTCGCCGCCTTTACGCGAACACCCAATATCGACCTCCGCCGAAGGCTCGGTGAACGGAAAGTACGAAGGCCGAAACCGCACCGGCAAATCGTCAATGCCGAAAAAGGCGCGCAGAAAATCCATCACGCACCCCTTCAAATGCCCCATATGCGTCGCCTCATCGATCACGAGCCCCTCAACCAGATGAAACATCGGCGTGTGCGTCTGGTCATAATCGCAGCGATACGTCCGCCCAGGGGCGATAATGCGGATCGGCGGCTTTTCCTTCAGCATCGTGCGGATCTGAACAGGCGACGTTTGCGTTCTTAAAACGGTCTTATGTTCGCCCGAAGACGGCAAAAAGAATGTCGCTTGCATATCGCGCGCCGGATGGCTGGACGGAATGTTCAACGCCTCGAAATTGTAATACTCGCTCTCAATATCGGGCCCCTTGGCAACCGAAAACCCCATGCCCGCAAAAATGGAAATAATCTCGTCAATCGTCTGATGCGTCGGATGCACGCGCCCGGCACGCTCGGGCCGGGGAGAAAGGGTCACGTCGATCCGTTCGTTTATAAGCCGCGCGTCCAGCGCCGCCGCGTTCAAAACCTTCAGCCGCGCATCCAACGCCGCCGCAATATCGTTTTTTAGAACGTTCAGGGACGCGCCGAAGGCTTTTCTTTCCTCCGGCGGCAAGCTTCCTAGCGTCTTCATCATATCGGTAATCCGGCCTTTCTTGCCAAGGGCCGAGACCCGAACGTCGTCAAGCGCCGATAAGGAAGGCGCGGCGGCGATAAAAGAAAGAAGTTCGTCTTTCAAAGACCCCAGATCGGGGGAGGAGGAAGAAACGCTCGACATGAAGAAATCCCAGAAAAAACAGCCATAAACGAAAGGGGGTTATACCCCCTTAACCGTTCTAAGCCAACGATAAATGGCCTGACGCGGAAAAGCAAATCTTGAGAAAAGCAGGATATTAACCGTATCCCTTCGGCCTCTTTCAACACCTCCCTTTTTTATTTTCATCCTTTGATGCTATTAGGGTCTGGACCTGAATAATTTCAAGGCGCTTCAAAGCCCTTCGGGTTTAACAAGGATCGCCTCAATATTATTCAGGTCCAGACTCTAAGTCATCGTTTTGGATAAAAAATCGGAGCTTTTTCATGTCAACGCCGTCCCAATCTGAAAATTTGTTTATTCTGACAGAAACAAACATTGCCGCATTGGTTGGCCAGCTAAAAACTCTGGGCATTGACCGCGCTCATTTCACCAACGGCGCCTATACCGCGCCACAAGAAGTCGTCGTCCCGACGACCTTGGCAGGATTTCAATTCATCGGCGATCAAGATGACACCGACACGCCCTTCATCATCGCCGTCAACTCCGACAAAAGCATGAAAGCGATCATGGAAGAAAAGATCGCCAACGGCACGGCGACGGAAGCCGAAGCGAAAGCTGTCGAAGACCAAGAAACGCGCGCGCGAAAGGTCGCGGAACCCTTAGCGCTTCAAAACCCGAACCGAAAGATCGTCGTCGTCTTTTACAACGAAGGAACGCCGAACGCTCTCTATGACGGCCTTTGCGAAGCGGGCTTTGGCATGGCCTCTCTCTATAAATGGGGCTATGGCACCGACCCAAGGGCCGGCGTCATCGAAGGCGCGGAAAATTTCAAAAAAACCTATGGATTCCCCTTCCCCGGAGATGTCCGGCCTCTTTGCGACGACCTCACCCGCAGGGGCGGACAAGCCGGAACGGTCATTGTCAAAAACTTACGCGAAACAAAGGGTCCTCATGGCAAACCCTACATCACAGAGAAAAACGAGTGCCTCATACCGCTTTTGCATGAAGGGCTCTTGAACTATGGTAAACGGGGACAAGGTGCCCCCACACCCCAAATGCAAGGCCCCCATCGCTAACAGCCCCTTGACCCCACAGTCCAAACCCGCTAAATCCCGATTCCCGAATAAAGGCCAAGGGTGCGTAGCTCAGCGGGAGAGCATTACCTTCACACGGTAGGGGTCACAGGTTCAATCCCTGTCGCACCCACCAGCCTTTTCAAAGGCTTAGACCCCATTTCGTGTGAGCACCTTCGTGAGTATGGGTGTAAAGTATGAGAGTTTCGAGTAGTGATTGTCTCCTTCGTTTTTTGACACGAAAGTCGTTCCCTTTGCTTCCATCGCAAGAGCCGCGCTTTTTCTATGATGACGCATCTTTGATTTAGTCGCGCATTGCCTTTATATGCCTGCCGTCGCTTGCCCTAAAGCGTCGACCGCACTGCGCAAATAGCATGGCTGGCAGTGAGCATAAAGCTCTGTCGTTTTCTGCGCGGAGTGGCCTAGCACCTTGGCTATCAGAAAAAGATCGACACCTGCCAATGCCATGAGTGTTCCCGCCGTGTGGCGCAACGTGTGCGGCGTGACGCCCTTTATTCCGGCACGTTTGCAGGCATTGCGGAAACCTATCTTGATATCAATTAACGGTGCGTTGTGATAAGCAACAACATAGTTGCAAGAAGGCTGATGTGGTTTTCCTTCCCGCTCCCGATCCTCAGCTCGTTTCTTAATATCAGCCTGAGTTTGAATCAACGCTTCGTAGAGCTGATCATTGATCGGAACGATGGAACGACGCTTGTTGCTTTGCTCGCGCTCTTCGGGGTTTAGATAAATCAGTCTATTCACCAAGTCCACTTGCGGCCACTTAAGTTCTAACAAAGCCCCTTTGCGGGAACCCGTATTGAGAGCAAGAAGAGTAAAGAGTTTTAGGTGAGGTTCTTTGCACTCGGCTAAAAGACGTTCGATCTCAGCACGCTCAAGGTAACGCGTTTTGTGCGGCGGCTGTGGAGGCATTATGATTTTGGGTGCAGAAGTCAGCCTCCCGTTTTTGACGGCATGATTGAGCGCGGCAGACAAAACCATGAGTTCACGGCGAATCGTGCCATTTGAAATTGGTTTCTCGTTAATGATCTTTTCTTTGCCCTTTGGTGTTTTGCGAAACCGAACTTTGCGCTTACGCTCTTTGGCGTACCGTTTTAGAACCTGCGGAGTGATGCTTGATACCGTTGCTCGTGCGCCAAAAAAACTGACAAAATATTCAATAGCAATCCCCGCAGCCTCAGAACTGGCAATCTCTGGCCCACGCTCTTGCGCATACCAGCGCAAAGCCGTAGCAATCAGATATTTTTCAGGCGGTTCGATTGGCCCCGGCGTTTCCTCATCGGCGTATTCTATGATGAACTGGCCGAGCGCTTTTTCAGCTTCGACGCGATCATGAGTGCGCGTGCTGCGTCGCCGGACGCGTCCCGCGCTCTGGTACCAATAGATGTACCAGACATTTTGGTTTGGTTCCTTTCCGAGCCAAGGCGTTTTTGATGCTCTCGGCATGGGTTCAACGATCTCCTTAAATAATCTTCAACGTCTTCAATACGGAACCGTAATTGGCTTCCAATTTTGACGAAGGCAAGTTTTCTTTGGTTGCGCAGACGAATAACGGCACGCGGCTGGATTTGGAGTTTTGCTGCGACCTGTTCGACGGTAAGGACAAGCGGTTCATCAACAGTCATCACCGCCCCGTCCAGACTGTCTTCCACCAGCGCCATTGTTGGCGCAGGGCGCGGGAGATGCCGCGGCGGAAGCGCTCGAACAGGTTCATGCCCGCCCCGCGACGCGTTCGGATGGATGCGG
>JAQUUS010000004.1:0-4152 GCA_028693775.1 Alphaproteobacteria bacterium
GGTGTTTTTCAGGGGTTGCGCTTCGCTGATGAAGTCGAGAGAGGTCGTTTTGTCGAAGCCGTTGTAGTCGGCGAAGGGACCTGCGGCTGACGAGGGGATGAGCGCCAAAAACGCCGAGGCTGCGGCGACGGCGTACAGGATAAACAAAAGAAGCCTCAGGCTTCGGCTGGGGACGAACTTTCCGGAGATCCATCCGGCGGCGAAGATGCCGCCGCACAGCGCTGCGAAGACGGCATAGGCCGGAGAAAACCACGATAGCGCGAGGCTGGAATATTCGGAGACGGGAAGGACCAGCGGGATGAGGGCGGTTGTGACAATCGGGAACAGGAGGCCGAAGAGGGCTGCGTTTCGCGCGACGTTTCCTCCGTGCCATGCGGCCGCTGCTCCGAGGCAGCCCACGAAGAGGACGATCCATGGCACGGATTCGGTTCCGATCCACAGGCCGCAGGCGAGGAAGATGGCTGCAAGCGCCGCGAAGCGGGGGCCTTTTTCGTCGAGGGTCATTTTGCTCAGGCACCAGAGACCGGCTCCGGCCACGATGAGTTGCACGCCGTGGTGATCGACGTTGCCCGGCGTGTAGCAGAAGGGAATCATCGGCGCGAACAGCAGCGCGAGGCAAGCGAGGTTGGCCCGGTTCTCGCCGACAAACGGACGCGCAAGCGCGGGGATCAGCGCCAGCAGCGCCGCAAACCACAGGAGCGGCACGATGAACGATGAGACAAATACGGCGTCGTTGAGGCCGAGGAGCGGCACAAACGGGAGCGCGATCAGCGCGATGGGAACGTCGATCAGGCGCGCCCAATGGACGATTGTGTGCGCTCCGGGACTCATGCGCGGAACCGACAGGTCGTACCAGCTTTGCCCTTGCATCCACTGGACCACCTCTTGCAGCCGCATGTAGTGGTCCGGGTCGATCAGGGTGTGCGTATAGGGCGGGCTGTTCGGATTTAGCAGGGCAAGAAGAAAGAAAATCGCGAACATCGCGTAGGGGATGCCGGAATAGGGCGCGTTGTAGAAGGGGTGGTTTGCTGAGGGGGACATTTTTATTTGTTGTTTGGGTTTGAGGTCAGGACGTATCGGGCGGCGCTGAGGGGGAAGCCTTCACGGGCCATCGAGGCCATGTCTTTGCGCCGCGAATCGGCATCGCCCGGGGTTTTCCGGTAGGGGCCGATCCGGCGCCGCTTCGCATAGGCCAGCGCCGCTGCGCGCTCGGCGTCTTCGGGCGTTTGGCCGTCTTCAGGCTTCAGGGCTTCGCGAACGAGTTCGGGCTCTATTCCCTTGAGGCTCAGTTTTTGCGTAATGGCGCGGCTCGAATGGCCTTGCCTTCTCAGGCTTCCGGCTTTGGTTTCGGCAAAGGACTTGTCGTTGAGGTAGCCTTTTTTCTTAAATTTATCAATAATTTGCGATATTGCTGCACGCAGCGTTTCCTGGCTTTTCAGGTCTTCGGCAAAGGCGGCGTTTCTTTGGCGCGCTCGGATGATCCGGTTCTCGAGGGTTTTGCGCAAGGACGCTTCGGACGCCGCAAATCTTCCGAGATATTGCAATGCGGCATTCTCGAGGCTTTGGGCGGTGGGAGGTGCGATTGGCGGCGGCGGCATTCGACAGACCATGGCGACGATAAAGAAATATCTCGATATTAAATGTTTTTTAAGCGAAATCGATCCATAACGCAAAAAAAGAAGACCGTTTGCGCAAAATCTTTTTGCGTACGGGGAGAGGCGTTTGCTTGGATGATCGAAGATAAGCGCAGATATTTTATCGAATTGCGGCTGGACGGCGGCGAACAAATTCCCCGTCGCGACGAGGCGCAGATTCGGCGCGCCCAGGCGGAGCGGTTTGTCGGCCATATTTCGCAGTGGCTTCAGGAAAAAGAGCTCAACGAAAAAGTCGCGTCCATTGCCGTGACCGCTTTGGGGCAGGTTTTGATTACCTGCGAACAGGATATCATCAGCCATATTCGCAACGACGGCACGCTCGATATTGCTGCGATACGCTCGGCGCGCAGCATTTCAAACAGCATTCAGCGCGTCAGCGGCTGGTAGCTACACTCCCGCCAGATAGGTTCTCAGTTCGGGAATCCCCGTTCCGTTTTCTGCGCTCGTTGTCATGACTTCGCTTTGCGCGGCGGGATGCTGCGCAGCCAGCGCTTGCGCGTGCCGGATTCTTGTTTCCCGCTCGGAGGAGCGAATCTGGTCTATTTTCGTCAGCACGATCCGGTAGGGCATTGCTGCGCGGTCGAGGAACTTCATCATTTCAAGGTCGTTGGCTTTCGCTTCGTGCCGTCCGTCCATCAGGAGGCATACGCATTTCAACGCTTCGCGTTTGCGCAGGTAGGTTTGCACAAGGCCGTTCCAGCGGTCTTTTTGTTCTCGCGGCGCGTCGGCGTGGCCGTAGCCAGGTAGATCCACCAGCATCAGGCGGTCGAAGAGGTTGAAAAACACGATTTGCTGCGTGCGGCCCGGCGTGTTGGAGGCGCGCGCGATTTTTCGTCCCGTCAGCGCGTTGATGAGCGACGATTTCCCGACGTTTGATCGTCCGATAAACGCAATCTCCGGTAACCGGCTTTTGGGAAAATGCGCGGGTTCGGCGGCCGCGAGCACAAAATCGCAGCTTTGGGCAAAGAGTTTCCTTGCTGTTTCTGGGTCGATGGCCGTCATTTTATCAGCAACCTTTTTCCTTCCTGGACTTGCCATACCACGAGCGCGGGCGCATAGCACAGTAAATCGCGGCATCTCCGGATAACCGCCAGCGCGGCCGACGTTTCGTGCGGAAGCCCCAGAAGCCCTCCGAACACCAGAAACCCGGCTTCCTGCACGCCGAGCGCTCCGGGAATTGCGAACGCCACGCTGACAGAGCCTTGAATCAGCGCTTCGATCATCACGGCTTCCATGAAGGGCAGGGGATGCCCCAGAAACACAAGCGCCAGCCAGATTTCGACCGATCCGACGGCCCATGCGGCAAACTGCCATAAAAAGCAGGCGATGGCCCGGTTTTTCCTTCTGTAGACCGTTGCGACGGCGCGGTCGAGGCGCGCGGCGTTGCCCGCCATTTTCGCCCACTTGTCGCGGAACATCGTGCGGAACAGGCGCGACAGGAGGCCGAAAAATCCGATCTTTTGCACCGCGGCCAGCGCGGCCAGCAGCGGTAGCGACAAAACGAGGCCCCAGACGAGCTGAAGCGTGACGTTCTTGTCGCTGACACGCAGCGCAAACAACAAAACGCCCCCCGCGATAAACAGGAATACGGCCGCGATTGAGAGCGTTAGCTCGGCGATGGTGATGGCGATGGCCGTGTTCCGGCGCATGCCGCTGGCCGTCATGAGGCGGACGCAGGCGATTTCGCCGCCGATTCGCGCCACGGGCATCAGGTTGTTGACGGCTGCGCGCACCCACATGAAATAGAAGAATTTCGCCAGCGAGGGCCTGTTTTTTCCCGGCGCCAAGGCTTGCCATCCGGCCGATGAGATGCTCAGGGGCACAAAGTGAAAGGCGGCCACAACCGCGATCCCCCATCCCGCTTCCGACAGGGCATCGACAACTTCGCTCCATCCGCTCCAGACAATGAGTCCTGTTGCGGCGGCGAGGCCCAGAAGCCCGAGTATGGCGGCCCAACGGAACATGCTGTTTTTTCCTATCGTTAGAATTAGGGGGCCGAGGTTGGCCTTCTGGCCGCTGCGGCCCTTCTATATAAAACGCCGCGTTCATCGGCTCAAGCCGATACGCCGCGCCGGAGACAAAAAGAAAGGGCGGTGATTTCTCACCGCCCCTCCTTATCCAGGCTCTAATCGTTAGACGAATAGAACGCCAGCTTTTGCGAGAGCAACAGGACGTAGCCGTCGTTCTTCACGCCGGTATCCGTCTTCTGGTTGAACAGAACGCCATTGACGTTCGTGCTCAGGCCAGGAGCCCAGGTGTAGGTACCACCCAAGCTGTAGTTGCTGAACTCCTTGACGTAGTCGTTCGCGAAGTTCGCACCGCTGTAGCCGTCTCCGCCCAAGTAGTTGAATCC
The DNA here is from genome assembly GCA_028693775.1 of Alphaproteobacteria bacterium. GTDB lineage: Bacteria > Pseudomonadota > Alphaproteobacteria > UBA9219 > UBA9219 > CAIXLI01. Next base: position 4,009 of record JAQUUS010000004.1, read on the forward strand.
AACGGCAACCTTGTTGAATTCATACTTGATGCCGGCGCCGACCATCTTTTGGTCCTTCTTCGCAGCGCCAACGACCGAGTTGTAACGGCCGTTGTCGGCGTAGTTCGCACCAACCGTGAAGCCTTGAGCAGCTGCTTCCAAACC
>JAQUUS010000004.1:4162-17212 GCA_028693775.1 Alphaproteobacteria bacterium
GTGGCCGAGCTTTCGCCCGTGCCGGAGATGATGTTCGCCGAGGCCTTGACCGCGACGGGCTTGAAGGTACCCGTGTACAGCAACGCGCCCTTGATGACGTTCTTGTATTCATCAGCGGCAACGCGGGTCAGCTTGACATCGCTTCCGTACTTGTTGAATTCAGGAGCATACGTGACGCCCAACTGAACCTTGTGCATGTCGTTGCCGACCTTCGGGGTGAAGTAGGTCACGTTCGTGCTGTGATCCTTGCCGTCGATCCCGATGACGAGGTCCTTGGCAAAGGAACCGGCGGTGCCGGCTGCTGCGCCCAGGAAGTCGATGTAGCGGATGCCGCCAACATTCGGAGCCGTGACGGCCAGATCGGTCGCACCGCGCATGTCGCCCAGAACAACCTTACCGAAAGCGCCCGACATGAACACATCAGCTTCGGAAACGGCAATGTTGTTGCCTTGACCGACGAAGTTGTCTTCGGCGTCGATGTCGTTATCGATCACGATGTTGCCGCCGTATTCGATGCCGTTGGCCGCTTTGCCAGCAACGCCGAAGTCCAGGCTGTAGATGGTTTCGAAGTCGCCACCGCTCGGTGCTACCGCGCCGGAAGCCTTCGATTCATGGGCCGCGCCAGCGACGAAATCGACGCTGCCGCCCACGGTAACGGTAAGCGGCGACGTCGCGGCTTGAGCGGCTCCCGCCACTGCAAAACCGACGATAGCAGTCGTCGCTAAAAGAACTTTACGCATGTTTCCCCCTTTGGGTTGTTATGGTTGGGTATCTAGAATAGTAGAACAGGACGCAAGAAACGCCCCACGGAGAGAGAATTTGATGCGTCGGCCTTGCACAGACAAGCTCAAAATGGTTATCCGGCCAACTCATCTTCTAAATGTTGCATTATGGCAACAAGGATCTCTTGCTCGGAGTTCTCTAATCTTTTGATGCGCATCAATTTTATTTTCAAAAGTAAAGAATTTATTTCCAACTCTCGCTATCGAAATGAGGAAAAAAATACCGTGCTTTTCTTGCGGAAAAAAGGTTTCCGAAGACACAGGACTTCGCACCCCCAAAAATCCGTCTCTTGCTATACCTCTTGCAATGGATGCTTTCCCTGCCTTAAATAGATTCCTTCGTCTCATTCCTCCCGATTCGAAAGAAACATGAAAAACTCATTTGCCTTCGTCCCCGTTGCGTTAGGGGCTCTGCTTTTATCCGCTTGCGGCGGCGACATCGTCACGGATCCCACCTACAGCGACAAGCCCCGAGAAGACCTTTACAAGCACGGCAGCCTTGTCAGCGATGAAGGCGGTTGGTCCTTGCTCGGCGGAAAAGAGAAAAAATCTTCCGAGAATAACGGAATCGGCGTCAACGGATTCCTTTGGCGCGCGTCTCTCGATACCGTTTCGTTTATGCCCATCGCGTCCGCGGATCCTTTCGGCGGCGTGATTCTCACGGACTGGTACAGCACGCCCGACGCTCCCAAGGAGCGTGCGAAGCTGAATATCATCATTCGCGACCGCGAACTCACCGCAACCGGCGTGAAGGTGACTGTGTTCAGGCAGGTCAAAAACGCCAAGGGCGTTTGGGAAAATACGACGACGGCTCCGGCCACGGCCAGTGCGATGGAAAACGCCATTCTGACCCGCGCGCGCCAGCTTCGTATCAGCCAGAAACAGTTCGACTGATCTTTACGGAACGCTTTGTTTTAGCTCAATTTGCTGCATCTTTTGCTGCGCCCTTTTCTGGGGCGCGGATGAGATAAAAGAGCAGCGGGCGCGTGCAGATAAAAAACGGCCCCGCCTGAAAAGACGGGGCCGTTCGGCTGCATATGCTGCGTAATAAATTTGTAGAAAATGTGCGTCAGGAAATCGTGATGCACTTGTTCAGGTATTCTTGCACCCGCTCCTTGGTGAAGGGTTTGGTCAGGAACCCTCTGGCGCCGTTGTTCGCTGTAGTTTTTACGTTTTCGCGCGAGCTGTCGGCGCTCAGCATGATGACGTACGCTTTGGAATCCATGGCCAGAAGTTGCTGCAAAAGGTTCGTTCCTTCGACATTGGGCAGGTGGATGTCGAGAAAGACGACGTCCGGGATGTGCTTTTTGTATGCCTCAATGACGTCGTTGCCGTCTGCGACCTCCACGATTGTGTAGTTTTGCGGCATCGCTTTCTTGGCCAGCAGCCGCATGTACATGTCGTCGTCGGCGATGAGGATGATGTTTTCGCGCCGCGTCGCGCGGACGTCGGCAAGGCTGGTCGAGGTTTCCGGTTTTTTGTAGGTGATGAGAATTTCGAGCTTCGCCAGACCTTGCAGCGTCGGTTCGTGCACATAAACCTGACAGCCGTCTTTGGGCAGCGCCGTTCCGATGTTGTCGGCGACGATGGAGTTCGGGTTGTTCTTGCCCCACCGGATGATCATCAGAATTTCGCGGTCGTTGCAGACGTAGAGCTTTCCTTCCAGCTTCTTGAAAAGCGTGTGTACGGCTTCGGCCACATGGTCGATGGTTAGCTTGGGCGCGGCTCTTTCATTGAGGCGAATGTCTACGAACAGCCATTCCTTCAGCGACAGTTTGACATACGGCAGGTAGCCCAGAAGTTCCCGGTGGTCTTTGTTTCGGAGGTCTTTGTGATAGAGGATTTCCATATGTTATGTCCTCGATGACCAATAACGCTCGATAACAGAGTCGATTTCGTGCTTGCCGAACGGCTTCGTGAGATAGCCGTCCGCGCGGTTGAAGGCCGCTTCTTCCTTGTCGTCCGTGTAGTCGCTCGCCGTCGCCATGACGATATATGTTTTCGGCGCCCGCGTTTTGATGCGGTAGGCGAGGTCGTGACCGCTTCCGTCCGGCAGCGTGATGTCTAGAAAGACGATGTTCGGCGCATACTCAAGGAACATCTCCCAGCCTTCCTTGACGGTCGCGGCGCCTTCGATCAGGTGTTCTGCGCTGAGCGCCGTTTTGAAAATTCCTCTTAACAGGTCGCTGTCTTCGACAATCAGGATCTTGATCGGGCTGCGCATTTGTTTGGACTCGGCCATCCATGCCTCCGGTTTCGGGTGCGGTTTTGGGGTCGGATACTCGGATTTCGTGCAATCGTAACGGGAAAATGGTAAATAAAGTTTACATAGGCCAAAAAAAACCCGCTCCCTCCAATTATATACATTAAAATTTAATTAACTCTGCCCCTTGAAACAAGGCTCCGGATACCTTATCTCCAACCTCGTTGCTTAGCCGTGAGGCTAATTACCTTTAATCTTTAAGGAGATGCCCAAATGAAATTCCGTCCCCTGCATGACCGTGTCGTCGTTCGCCGTATTGAAGGCGACCAAAAGACGGCCGGCGGCATCATTATTCCCGACACCGCGAAAGAAAAGCCTCAGGAAGGCGAAGTTCTGGCCGTCGGCCCCGGCGCTCGCGATGAAAAAGGCTCCGTGATCGCCATGGACGTTCAGGTCGGCGACCGCATTCTGTTCGGAAAGTGGTCCGGTACCGAAGTCAAGATCGACGGCGAAGACCTTTTGATCATGAAAGAATCCGACATCATGGGCGTTCTTTGCTCCTGCGGCGGCGCCTGCAAGTCGAAAAAGGCTTGAGACGCTTTTCGTCTCCATCGTTCACTTTAAGAAAAAAAGGAAATTGAAATGGCTGCTAAACAAGTACTCTTCGGCGCAGACGCCCGCGAAAAGCTTTTGCGCGGTCTCGACGTTCTCGCCAATTCGGTCAAGGTCACTCTGGGACCCAAGGGCCGTAACGTTCTTATCGAAAAGAGCTATGGCGCTCCCCGCATCACCAAGGACGGCGTGACCGTCGCCAAGGAAATCGAGCTTGCGGACAAGACCGAGAACATGGGCGCGCAGATGTTGCGCGAAGTCGCCAGCAAGGCCAGCGACAAGGCCGGCGACGGAACCACCACCGCCACCGTTCTGGCTCAGGCTTTGGCTCGCGAGGGCCTGAAGGCCGTTGCCGCAGGCATGAACCCCCTCGATCTCAAGCGCGGCATCGACAAGGCTGTCGAAGCGGTCGTTGAGGACATCAAGGCTCGTTCCAAGAAGGTTTCCAGCAACGCTGAAATCGCTCAGGTCGGCACCATCTCCGGCAACGGCGACAAGGAAATCGGCGACAAGATCGCCGAACCCCTGGGCAAGGTCGGCAACGAATCCCCCATCACCGTCGAAGAGAGCAAGGGTCTCGAGACCGAGCTCGAAATCGTCGAGGGCATGCAGTTCGATCGCGGCTATCTTTCTCCCTATTTCGTCACGAACGCGGAGAAGATGCTCGTTGAGCTCGAAAGCGTTTACATTCTTTTCCACGAAAGCAAGCTTTCCAGCTTGCAGCCTCTGCTTCCCGTTCTCGAAGCCGTCGTTCAGTCGGGCAAGCCCTTGCTGATCGTCGCCGAGGAAGTCGAGGGCGAGGCTTTGGCCACGCTCGTCGTCAACAAGCTGCGCGGCGGACTTAAGGTCGCTGCCGTCAAGGCTCCCGGATTCGGCGACCGCCGCAAGGCGATGCTTGAAGACATGGCCGTTCTCACCGGCGGTCAGGTCGTTTCGGCCGATCTCGGCATCAAGCTCGAGAATGTCACGCTCGACATGCTCGGCACGGCCAAGAAGGTTCGTATCGACAAGGACACCACCACGATCATCGACGGCGCCGGCAAGAAGAAGGATATCGAAGCCCGTTGCGCCCAGATCCGTCAGCAGATCGAGGAAACCACCTCCGATTACGATCGCGAAAAACTTCAGGAACGCCTGGCCAAGCTCGCGGGCGGCGTTGCCGTCATTCGCGTCGGCGGCGCGACCGAAGTCGAAGTCAAGGAACGCAAGGATCGCGTTGACGATGCGATCCACGCTACGCGCGCGGCCGTCGAGGAAGGCATCGTTGCAGGCGGCGGTTCCGCTCTGCTTTATGCCGTTCGTTCGATCGAGAAGATTCGCACCGCTAACGACGACCAGAAGCGCGGCGTCGATATCGTGCGCAAGGCTCTCGAAGCGCCCATCCGTCAGATTGCCGACAATGCAGGCGTCGACGGGTCGATCATTGTTGGCCGCCTCATCGAGCAGAAGGACACCAACTTCGGCTACGACGCTCAGAAGGGCGCTTTCGGCGATCTTCTGAAGGCCGGTATCGTCGATCCGACCAAGGTCGTTCGCACCGCTCTGGAAAGCGCAGCTTCGGTTGCGGGGCTTCTCATTACCACGGAAGCTCTGATTGCAGACAAGCCCGAGAAGAAGGCTCCTGCAGGCCCTGCCGGCGGCATGGGCGACATGGGCGGGATGGATTTCTGATCCGCTTTGTACCAAAAGAAGGGCCGCAAGAAATTGCGGTCCTTTTTTTTGCCTTTTTTGAGGTCTAATAAAAAGACGCCGGGGGGAAGCTTCGGCCGTTTTTTTTGAAAATCTTTTTAATGGATCGCGTTGCAATCATGACTCCTCAGAAACTTGTCGGGGATCTTCGGACAACATACGCAAGATATAACGAATATCCCGATCGTCCCTGGAACAGGGCGTATCGCAACGATCTCGTTCTTTTGTTCGAGGAGATCCCGCAGAAGGTCAGGAACGAAAATCTTTGCAGCCCGGAACTCATCGAAACAATTTCCGGGATCGGAATCGAAAGCGCAGGATTCGGTCCTTTGTGCGTCCTTGCAGGGGAAACGCTTGCGGAGATTTTTCAGACGCATCCGCAAGGCGCGGACAACGCCATGGATGTGTTCGTTTCGGCTTTGGATGCCGGAAGCGCGGAGGCTCGTTCTCCCGCTTTGGAATTGATCGGCGCGGTTGCGGGCGAAGTTCCTGAGGCGGCGACGCCCGGACTTATGGAGCGGATCGTTGTGCGGACCTTGACGGACGGTGCAAAAATTTTTCGGGCAGACAAAACCTTCAGGCCGGAGTTTTTCGATCCGTCGCTCGATCGTTGCGGACAGGCTTCGGCTCTTTGTTCTCCGACTGCTTACAACGAATTTTCGGCTCAGTTGTTCGAAACGCGGGGCGTTATGGAAAAGCTCTTTGCCTTGAACTCAGACCTGCAAAAACACGCTTTTGACGTCCTGAATGGGGCAAAAAAGGAGGTTTTTGGGGTGCCGGGCACTCTGGAAACATTTATTTTTCGCGAAGTTTTTTGCATTCTTTTCGATGCGGCCGAGCGGGTTCAACCCCCGGTGATTCCTGCAAAATTCAGTTACGGTAACAATTTCAGAAAATACCAATTTTAACCCGCGTCAAAGGGAAGCACGCGGTAACTATAAATCCCGTGTTTTCAAAAAAATAATTCCTGATACATTCCGGGGCCTCATTGGAGCTGAGGCAGCGATTATGAAGTTTTTCGACAACGTCGGAAAATCGACGGAAAAAATTTCGGCGCGTTTGGAAGTTCACGGAATCCTTAAAGCCATCAATAGAATTTCAGACGAAGACGCCAGGGCGGAAGAGATCGTCTGGCGCGTGCCCCGTTTGATCGAGACGGGCAATCTCGACAAAGTGATCGAACTTGTCGGCGATTTGTCGCCCAGAGCGCAGGGGCGTGTTTTGGCCGCGCATCACGAAGACGCCGGGTCCATCGCGTCGGCTCTTGTCGACGAAGGCGCGGCGGCGCAGGTTTCGGTTTTTTTGAAGAGCATGTCCTCCGGTTCCCGTAAAGGCGTTTTGATCGAAATGGATGTCTGCGTTCGTCGAAAGCGGAGAGGCGCAGACACTTCTCGATATCGTTCGCGAGCAGCCCGAGCTCTTGACCGTTGCGAAGATTTATGGGCTGCTCAGCGAGCATGGAGACTGCGACACCCTTCATTCCTTGATCGAAGGACAGGAGGCTGGCGTTCAGGCGTTTCTTTTGTCGTCCTCTCTTCTTGTTTCCGATCTTGCGCGGAACCAGTGCGGCTCTTTCGTTGTGGACTTGATCCGGAAGTTCAAGCCCGAGACGCAGGAGGCCGTTGCGCTCTCTCTGGCGGAAACGTCTTATGGGTTGACGGATCTGGTGCGGTTCGGACAGGATAAGGAGGTGGCCGAACTCATTCAGTCCCTGCCTCGCGAAACCCAGAAAACCCTTCTTCTCTCTCACGGCGTTTTGCTGACCCTTGCCTATTACGGGCAGGCGGAGGCCGTCGTTTCCATGATCGAAAAGATGCCTTCGAAGGACCGCAAGGACATTCTGATCGGCAATGATTTCGAGGCGCCCCCCATTCTTCGGCTTTGCGCTTATGGGCAAGCGGAAGCTCTTGCGCGTATTATTGGCGGAATGGATACGGAGGATCAGGCGGACCTTCTGACTTCGCCGCGGGCCATTTTCGGTCTCGCCAAATACGGGCAGGTCGAGTTCGTTGCCGATCTTGTCCGGTCGATGCCCGAAGCCGTTCAGGAAAAGATTTTGTCTTCGGACGGCGCCGTTCTCGGGTTCGCGGAGAGCGGACAGGGGCCCGTCATTGTCGAGCTTTTTAACGACCAGTCTCTCGCCAAGCAGAAAAACATTTTCTTCCGGACCCTGATGGGCTTGCATCCTCCGGGCAAGAAGGCGAGGCCTGCCGAGATTTCGGACGAGGCGCTTCTGTCGCAAAGAAAAAAACGCAGGGATGAATTCCTCTATACCTCGGCGACGATTTGCTCGTCTCTCAATTCATGGATGAACCCGTTCATCAATCGTTATGACATTCAGTCCGAGGCCGTTCAGCAGACGCTCTCCGATATGGCCTTGTCGATCCGCCACAGGCAGGTTCTTTCCAAAAAGCTCGCTTTCGATTTGAGGTCGCCCAACGGCTTTCAGGTCGATCTGATCGTCGGCATCGTCAAGGCTTTGCCGTCAGATGCCTTGCGGCAGGTCCTTCTCGTTCCGGAGACGGTTTATAATCTTTCGGCTTGCGGTCACGCCAAGCTGGCTGCGGATGCCATCTCGGATCAGCCTCTTGCCGCGCAACAACAGATTCTGATGTCGGACAAGGCCGTTTTGGGACTCGTTCATTTCGGCAGGCAGACTCAAACTGTCGTTCGCCTTCTTCGCGCATGGCCGCAGGAGATCCAGCGGGAGTTCCTTGACGGGACCTTCGGCAGCAGCGTTTCCGTTTCGGAGCTCTTGTCGTGCTATGGACAAGCCGGGGCTGTTGAGCGCATCAGGGCTTCATGGGAGGCGTCTCCTCACATGCCCGATCCTGCCGAACCGTCCAGACCCGTTCTTGCGGCGCCCGGCATGTAAGGCTCTCTTGCCGGGGGAATAATTATATTTTCAAAGCATCATTTTATGCGTATGATTGTAATATAACGTCGCACATAAACGAACGTATATTATTAGAAGGCGATAATCGTATGCAGGCCGTTAGCGGGAGCGTTGATCTTCTTATCGACAAAATTGCCGGGTTGAGCTCTCCTGCTGCAGCTCAAAACTTCGTCGAAGACCTTAAAAAAGAAAATCTCGAGGATCAGTGCACGATCCTGAAACGCCCGGATGTCGTTATCAATCTCGCTTACCATGAGCAAGGCTGGCAGGTTCTCGATCTTATCGAGGCCCAGCCTTACGCGGGGCGCAAGGAAATCTTTATGACATCCGGCGTCGTTCGCAGCCTCGCCTATCGCGGTTATGAGCGGTCTCTCTTTGCTTTGATCGAGGAAATGCCCGATGCCATGCGCCTGGATGTTTTTGTCGATGGGACGGCGCTTCGCGGGCTTGCCACTCAGGGGTTCATTAAAGATCTCGTGGCGGTCGTTCGCGCCCAGCCTTCTGACATTCAGGCAAAAATACTTCTCGCGCCCAAGGTCGTTCACGATCTCGGATTCCACGCCATGGACGACGTTCTTCCCATGATCCTTGTCCAGCCTTCCGATATTCAGGGGGAGATCCTTGCCGTCGACGGTTCTGTGGATCGTATGTCTCTCAGAAAATACGCCGATGTGGCTTTGGATATTTTTCTCAAGCAGCCGCTCGATGTGCAGGCAAAGATCCTTGTTGCGGAGGATGCCTGTTTCGCTTTCGCTCGCGCGGGATTCGGGGAGCTTGTTGTCGAGGTCATGCGCTCGTTTACGCCGCAGCAGCGGCTTGACGTTTTGCTCTCGGGCCGGGCCGTCAACGGTTTTGCGTCCTACGGGCAGGAACAGGATCTTCTTCGCATGCTCAGGGATTTCGAGCCGGAAGATCGAACCGCCGTTCTTTGCTCCAAGGGCGCAATTCAGGATCTGGCGCGGACGCGGCACGGGCAGGATGCCATCAATCTCGTTCGTTCTTTGCCGGATGTTTATCAGCGCAAGGCGCTTCTTTGCGAGGGCGTTGTCAGGGGGCTTATCAAGAGCGGGCGCGTGCGGGAGACGTTGATGCTTATCAAATCCCAGCCTGTGAGCGTTCAGCAGGAGATTGTGACCGAGGAGATCGGAAAGCTTTTCAGAGAAAAGGGGCAGGCTTCGGCTCTTGCCGTTATGGAAAAGGCCTGGGTGGGGCACGATCGCGCAAGGCGTCCGGATCCCCCGATAAACGGCTTCGATTTCAATTTGACCGTTTGACCCGCATAATTCGTTTTTCCGGGGCTTGTGGGCGACTTTCGTCGAGAATTCAGGCCGATGCAGCGGTTTGGGGCGGTCAAACATGGCTGCCGGATGTCCGGAATGGGCTAAACAATTATATTTTCGAATAATACTTTCAAGTGTACAATGCGAAGCAACATTGCATAAGAACGTATATAGAACAAACATATATATCAGAAAGCGATAATCATATGCAGGCCGTTGGAAGGAGCGTTGAGCTTCTTATCGAAAGAATTCCCGCGTTGGGCACCCCTCACGAAGCTTGCGGGTTCGTCAAAGACCTTAAAAAAGAAAATCTCGAGGATCAGCTGGAGATTCTGAAGCTGCCGGAAGCCGTTCCCAATCTTGCTTGCCATCAACAGGAACAGAATGTTCTTGAGCTTATCGACGCTCAGCCTCATGCGGGCCGCAAGGACATTCTCATGACATCCGGCGTCGTTCACAGCCTCGCTTATCGCGGCTATGAGAAATCTCTCTTCGCTTTGATCGAGGAACTGCCCGAGCCCATGCGCCGGGACATTTATATCGACGGCACCGCTCTGCGAGGGCTTGCCACGCGAGGGTTCGTTAAAGAGGTCGTTGCTGCCATTCGTGCCCAGCCTCTCGAAGTTCAGGCGAAGATCCTTACTGCGCCCAAGGTCGTTTACGATCTCGGATTTTATGCCATGGAGGATGTTCTTGACATGATCCGCGCGCAGCCCTCCGACGTTCAGGGCGCGATCCTTGCCGCCGACGGTTCCGTGGACCGCATGGCCATCAAAAAGTACGCCGATGTGGCCATGGATATTTTTCTCAAGCAGCCGCTCGGCATGCAGGCCAAAATCCTTGTTGCAGAGGATGCCTGCTTTGCTTTTGCCAATGCGGGATATGGTTCGTTTCTTGTCGAGGTTATGCGTTCGTTCACGCCGCAGCAGAGGCTGGACGTTTTGAATGCTCCGCATGCCGTAAATGGGTTTATCTCGAAGGGTCGGGCGCAGGAGTTTCTTCGCACGATCAGGGATTTCGAGCCCGAGGCCCGGACCGCCGTTATTTGCGCCGAAGGCGCAATCGGGGTGTTTACGCGGACCCGGCACGGGCAGGACGCCATCAATTTCGTTCGCTCCTTGCCGTTGGCCTGTCAGGGGAAGGCCCTTCTTTGCGAGAATGTTGCGAAGGGTTTGCTCAAGAGCGGGCGCGCGCGGGAGACCTTGATGCTCATTAAATCCCAGCATCCGGACGTTCAGCAGAAGATTGTGACCGAAGAAGTCAGGGAGATTTTGAAGGACAAGGGGCAGGCTTCGGCTTTGGCTGTCATGGAGTGGGACTGGATCGGCTATAATCGCGCCAAGCGCCCCATCCCTTCGACAAGCGGCTTCGATTTCAATTTGACGGTTTGACGCTCAGGCGAAATATCCGTGCATGCCGCTGAGCATCGCCCATAATCCGAGGACGGCGAGGCCAATGGCCGTGATGTGGTTGACGGTCTTTATTCGTTTTTCCGTGAAATGCTTGCGCAGCAGGCTTACGCCGCCGCACAGCATGAACCACCACAACGCAGAGCCGCAGAAAATCCCTCCGATCAGGACGTTGGCTTCGAGATTTCCCGTCACCGCTCCGAATGTCGCTACAAACGCCAGCGTTCCGAACAGCGTTAGCGGATTCGTCATTGTTATGATCAGGCCGCTCAGCATCGCACGGATGGACGCCATGGCCCGGCTTCTGTTGCCGGAAACGGCGTTTTCCGGAGTCATGTGGATGACTTTTGTCACGAATTCGGGCTGATGCGGCTGTTTGGGACGGTCAAACCATGTGTGCCATGCCGCAAACACCACGATCAGGCCTCCGATAAACCGGATCGAGGCTTCGTAGTGATGGATGAACCCGAGGATCGCGCTCACGCTGTAGACTGCGATCGAGCCGAAAAAGGCGTCGGTGCAGGCCGCGCCTACCCCCGTCGCCAGCCCGATCAGGGCTCCTTTTTGCAGGGTGCGGCGGATGCACAGCAATCCCACAGGGCCCACCGGGGCCGCAATCAGAAGTCCCAAAAACATTCCACGATACAATACGCCTAATTCTTCCAGCAATTCGATCTCCGTTAAGAGCGCCGACTCAAAGCCCTATAGGTATTTTGTTATGACAAAGCATGCTCGCTAACGCAATATGAAGCTTCGACAATACTTGAAACATTAACGGATGGCGTTTGTCCGGAAATAACCCGGCGTTAAGCTTTTGCGTCCCGGATGGCGGTGGCCATTTTGACGACTCGCGACATGAATTTGACGTCGTGGACGCGCAGGATGTCTGCGCCCTGCATCACGGCTATTGCCGTGCAGGCGGCGGTCCCTTCGATCCTGTCCGCTATCGGCGCGTCGAGGACGTGCCCGATAAACGATTTTCTCGAAAGTCCGACGAGGATCGGGAAGCCCAGCTCTTTGAGGTTTTTCAGCCGCGACACCAGCACAAGGTTTTCTTGCGGCGTTTTGCCAAAGCCGATCCCCGGATCGAGGATGATTTTATCGCGCTTGATCCCGGACGCTTGCGCGCTTTGGATGCGCTCTTTCAGGTCGGCTTCCACTTCGGCCACCATGTCGGCGTAGCCGGGGGAGTCAAACGAGCCTCCGAGCGTTTCGTCCTGATTGTAGGCTTCTTCCGAGACGCGGTTGTGCATGAGCACCACTTTCGCGCCGTTTCGCGCCGCCACTTCGCCCATGCGCGGATCCTGCTTGAGTGCAGAGATGTCGTTGACGATGGTCGCTCCCGCTTTCAGCGCGCGTTCGGCGACATCCGCTTTTACGGTGTCGACGGAGATCGCGATTTTGGGAAGTTTTTTCTTGATGGCGCGTACGACGGGCTCGACGCGGCGGATTTCTTCGTCTGTCGAGACGGAAATCGAGCCCGGCCTCGAGCTTTCGCCTCCGATGTCGAGGATGCGAGCGCCGTCGGCCACCATGCGCTGCGCGCGGTCAACGGCACGGTCGATGTAGTCGGCATACAACAGCAATCCGTCTCCGGAGAAGGAATCCGGGGTTACGTTGACGATGCCCATGATTTTCGGAGACGTCACGGCAAAAGCTTTCCAAGACAGTCAAGGGGGGCCGACGGAAGGGCGGCGGCCAGGTCCGATATGGTTTTCCGGAAAACCGGATGCATCCATTGTGACGCGATTTCGTTAAGAGGCTGTAAAACAAACGGGCGCTCATGCATGCGTGGGTGCGGAAGCGTCAGTTCGGGCGTGCCGGTCACCACGTCGCTGTAGAGCAGGAGGTCGATATCGACGATGCGTGGGCCGTATCTGAATGTCGGCGCGCGGCCCAGTTCGATCTCGATGTTTTTGATCGACCAGAGAAAAGACAGCGGCTTGAGCTTTGTCGAGCCTGTGAGGACGGCGTTTAGAAAAGGCGGCTGGTCCTGAACGTAGAGCGCGGGCGCTTCGTAGACCGATGAAATTGCCTCGATTTCCATGCAAGCGCCTAGCGCGGCGACGGCTTTTTTTAAATAGCCGAGCCGGTCTCCGAGATTCGATCCCAGCGCAAGCGCGACGGGAAAGGAAATGTCGTCGGATGTCATTAGATACTTTCCAGAATTTTTTTTGCT
>JAQUUS010000004.1:17222-19602 GCA_028693775.1 Alphaproteobacteria bacterium
AAGGTCGAGGCGTTCGACAAGCTCGCGGATGCTTGCGGCGTCGCGCGGCGCATGCGATGCGAGGTAGGAGACAACTGACGCGTCGAGTGCGATTTGCCGGTCGCTGAATTGCTTGACGATGAGCGCTTCGAGCAACGCGTCGTCGGGGGGGAGCAGCGGCGCGACGGGTAGCGCGAGAAGCCGCGATCTGAGATCGGGCAGCGCGAAGCCCGCGTGCGCGGGCTCGCTCGACATTGTGAGAAACAGGAAGCCTTTTATTTCCTTGAGGGCGTTGTAGAGATGAAAAAGTTTTTCTTCGGCGTCCGCGCGCCCGGCGAGGGCGTCGGCGTTGTCGATGGCGATCTTTTGCGCGCTTTCGATCAGGGCTTGCGTGTCGTGCGCGAGAAGATCTTCGGGGCCGAGCTTTCTTCCGCCGCTTCTGGACAGCCACAGCGACATGAGGTGCGTTTTGCCGCTTCCGGGCAGGCCTGCGACGATCAGCCCGTGCAGCGGCCAGTCGGGCCATTTCTCGACCCATGCGGCCGCTTCGCGATTGCAGGGCGTCACGAGAAAATCGTCGGCGCCCATCGCCGCCGTGTGCGGAAGGGAGAGGGGAAGCTGGCGCATCATTTGTACAACGAACTCGCCCGGTATTGCTCCGCTCCGAAGCGCGCAAGGACTCCGGCGACCGAGGCCAGCGGTACCGCGATCAGGGCTCCGGTGAAGCCGATGAGCTTGATCCCGGCGATGATCGCAAACAGGATCCACACTGGGTGCAGCCGGACCCGCGATCCTACGAGCTTGGGCGTCAGGACGTAGGTTTCGGCGAAGTTGCCGATGATGAACACGAGCATGACCGGGCCGATTTGCGCCCAGTCTCCCTCGAATTGCACAAACGACAGGATGAAGCTTGTGATCCAGCCGAAGATCGTTCCCATGTACGGCACGATGGTCAGCGCGCCGGAAACAATGCCGATTGTCGCGCCGTATTCGAGCCCGCTCAGCGAAAGGCCTGTGGCGTAGTAGGCGCCAAGAATGAGCCCAACCAGCCCCTGACCGCGCACAAAGCCAGACAGGGTTTGATCGATTTCGGCAAGCTGTTTGGTGATGACGGCGCGGTGCGCGCGCGGGATCAGGCTGTCGATGACACGGATCAGTTTGTGCCAGTCCTTCAGGACGTAATAGGCCGTTACGGGCGCGAGGACCGACAGGATCAGCGCATCGACGACCGCTGCGCCCCGGCTCAGGATGCCCTGAAGAGTCCGGCTCACGAGGCCCACGGCGTCTCCGGTCGATTGCGAGGCCGAGGAGCGGATTTTTTCAAAATCTTCGGGAGAAATTTGCGGCAGCCATTTTTCCATCCACGGCATGAAATGCTCTCTCAGCCGCTCGGCGTAATCGGGCAGGGCGTAGATCAGATGGCTGATCTGGCTGCTGAGCATCGGCCACAGCATCAGCAAAATCGACGCCACGACGAAGAGGAAGACCGACAGCACGATAAGGGCGCCCCAGCTTCGCGTCACCTTGCGCTTTTCGAGGGCGCATACCGCCGGTTCGAGGAAGTAGGCGATGGTCAGTCCCGCCAGAAACGGAAACAAAACAGGCGTGAAAATCCATAAAATGACGGCCAGCGCCGCGGCCGACAAGAACCAGAAACGCAGGGCGGAAACGTTTGTCGTTGTCATGGACTTATCCTTAACGAGACTGTAAAACCGGGCCCAAGATTACCCGATTCAAGCGAAAAATCGAGATTTATTGCAATCCGACCCTTATTTCTGCTAGAAGCGCCCTGAAAAGAAACAACAGAGCAACGATTACTGTGACGACATTTGCCGATTTAGGGCTGAGCGAGGACATCCTTAAAGCCATTCAGGATGTTGGATATACGACCCCAACCCCCATTCAGGAACAAGCTATTCCTTACGTCCTTCAGGGCCGCGACCTTTTGGGGTGCGCCCAGACGGGGACGGGAAAAACCGCCGGGTTCGTTCTCCCTATGCTGGAGATTTTGAACAACGGGCGGGCGCGGGCGCGCATGCCACGCTCCCTGATTTTGGAGCCCACGCGCGAATTGGCCGCGCAGGTCGCCGAGAATTTCGAAAGATACGGCAAGAACCACAAGCTCACCATGGCGCTGCTGATCGGCGGCGAGACGATGGTTGAGCAGGTGCGCGCGCTCGACAGCAGCGTGGACGTTTTGATCGCAACGCCGGGACGGTTGCTCGATCTGTTCGAGCGCGGCAAGATCATGCTGGCCGATATCAAGGTTTTTGTGATCGACGAAGCCGATCGCATGCTCGATATGGGCTTTATTCCCGACGTCGAGCGCATCGCGGGGCTTTTGCCTCCTTTGCGGCAGACTCTCTTTTTCTCGGCCACGATGCCGCCGGAAATTCGCAAG
>JAQUUS010000185.1 GCA_028693775.1 Alphaproteobacteria bacterium
TGGTTTCTTTGGGCGCAGGTGGCCTGGTTCCCAGAGAATCCCCCGATGTTTCGATGGAATCCGAAGATCTCGACATCTCGGTCCGCGAGATCAAAATCCGGTATGTTTTCCGGAACCATAGTTCGCAAGATATTGACGCAACCGTTGCCTTTCCGCTGCCTGCGCTCGACGGGCAGGTTATTTCCGAAATGCCGATCTCTTTGCCCGATGAAAACAATTCCAATTTCGTGGATTTCAAGGCGTTCGTTCAAGGCAAAGAGATCCCCGTCAAAATGGACATTCGTGCGTTCAAGGGCGACGAAGATCTGACACCGCGCTTGCTGTCCGCAGGGTTGCCTGCGACTGTTTTGACCAGACCTCTTCAGGAAAATCTTCTGAAGCTTCCTGCCGGGCAACGCGCACAGCTTGAACGGGAAGGTCTTATCGTCAAGAGGCAAGGGCTGGCGGAAAAAGAGACCGGTCCGGGCTGGTCGGCAAAGTGGGAGATGCGCGTTCAATATTACTGGAGGCAGTTTTTTCCAAAAGGGCAGGCGATAGAGTTGGTGCAAAGCTATCGTCCCGTTGTGGGCGGCGGCATTATCGAAGATCCGGCCCAGATCGAAGGCTATTGCGCGGATCCTCAAACCGCTGCGCAGGCTGAAAGCTTACGGAAAAAACTGCGGGCGGCCGGGGCGCCTTTGTTTGGCAGGACCGTTCTTTATACCTTGACCACGGCCCGGAACTGGCGGGGACCTATCGGGACTTTCCGGCTTTCCGTCAAGACCGATAATCCGGACGATATTGTTTTGTCGTGCTTTCCGCCGCTCAAGAAAGTTTCGCCGACGGTGTATGAGGCAAGGATTTCCGATTTCAGGCCGGATGAGGATTTGATCCTCTTAATCCTTCAAAAACCGGATGGACTCGATTGAGCCTGCGGAAAACAGAGCGCTGGAAGTCTTGTCGCAATCGGCTATAACTCTTTCATGATCGTTCGCAACCTGTCAGATATCCCCGCTTTTTTGCGGAAAAACCAGTGCCTTTTGGGCCTCGATTACGGCAGCAAGGTTATCGGCGTCGCCGTTTCGGACCCCGGCCTGTGCATCGCTTCGCCGCTGGCTTCCATCGAGCGCAAAAAGTTCGCCGCCGATGCCGCCGTTTTGGCTTCGCTGATCGTCGAGCGCAATATTGGCGCAATCGTGATCGGGCTGCCTAAAAATATGGACGGGTCGGAAGGACCGACTGCGCAGGCGGTTCGCACTTTTGTCAGCAATCTGTCCCGCATGGGGAATCTGCCGGATCCCGAGCTTTCTGTGGCTTTTTGGGACGAGCGGCTTTCGACCGCCGCCGTCGAGCGATTCCTTATTGCAGGAGACATGAGTCGCAAGCGCCGCGACGAAGTCGTCGACAAGGCTGCCGCCGCTTATATTCTTCAGGGGGCGTTGGACGCTCTTAAATCAAAACGCATTTGAATTTCAGGCGCATAATTTTTTAACAGGGTACTTGCGTAAGTAGAATTTGTGTGTTTAAGATACAACCTATAGGGGAACGTTCTTTCCCTTTCTCTCCTTTTTCTTCCTTCCTTCATACGGTACCACCATGAACTATATCGACGGTTGCCCTCATGAGGCTTTGGATTCAGATCTGCAGCCTTCGCGTTATCGGAGTACGCTTGTCAGTCACAATATCGTTGTTTCGGGAAACAGGACCAGTATCAGGCTTGAGCCGGAGATGTGGGACGGGTTGCGCGAAATCTGTCAGCGCGAGCGTTCGCCCATCAACAAGATTTGCACGACCGTCGCCATGCAGAAATTGAAAGGCACGTCGCTCACTGCCGCCATTCGCGTCTATGTCATGCGCTATTTCAGACTCGCCGCCACGGAAGACGGCCATATCAAGGCCGGTCATGGAAACGGTCTCAACTTCGGTCTTTATGTCAATACCTCTTCCTATGCGCGCAAGCCCGCCGCCCGCTTGACCAAGACCAGCTTCTCCTGATTTTTTCTTGCCCGAATTTTTTGCGGCTTCGGTGCGGCCGCGAATTTTCCGTGCGCGGAATTTGCTTTGTCCGTTTTTCAAACACAATCTTCATATTTCTGACACAATTCAAAGGCTTTTCGGCGCTTCCTCCGTTGCAATCCTGCAACTTTTCGACTCTCTGATTCCGAATCCTCTTCTTTTTCGACTCTTCGTGCTTGATTCAGTTCTTGCCTCCGACTACCTTATTTCCGTCAATTCGATCCCATGCCGTTTTCTGAAAAAGTTTTTCTTTTATTCAGACTTTCGGATGCGGTTGCGGGGAGAGAATCGGTTTGTTGCATGCGGCGCTGGGAAGGTCTCGTGCGCCGTGGTGCAATGTCAATCTAATCTATCTCGGCAAGGGCGAAATCGGCGTCTGCCAGAGGTTCCTGAAGGGAGAAACAACGATGTTAAAAAAGCTTTTATGCCTGATGGCGACGCTCGTTCTTGTATCCGCTTGCGATACGCTCGGCGTTAACGACGGGGAAGGCGGCGCTGGCGGCGGCGCGGGCGCAGGAATGGGCTCTGCTGTTGCCGGTTCCCAGGAAGATATGGTCGTCAATGTCGGCGATCGCGTTTTCTTCAATCTCGATCAGTCCGATCTGAGCTCCGAAGCTCAGGCGACTCTCGATCGTCAAGCCACCTGGCTCAAGAAGTACGCTTCGGCCAAGGTCACTGTCGAAGGCCATTGCGACGAACGCGGCACGCGTGAGTACAACCTCGCGCTCGGCGAACGCCGCGCCACGGCCGTCAAGAACTACCTGGTCGCGGCTGGCATTCCGTCCGGTCGCATCAACACGATCAGCTACGGCAAAGAACGCCCCGCTGTCGTTGGAAGCAATGAAGCCGCTTGGGCTCAGAACCGTCGCGCTGTGACGGTTATCGCTCAGTAAGCGATTGCTCTTCGAAAAAGCCCGCAGGAAAACCCTGTGGGCTTTTTTTGTGTCTCGCGCGGACTTGGGGTTATTTTTTCATCTTTCTTAATTTTTTCCTACTAGGGTGTTCGCAGGAGGAATCATGTCCGACAATCAAGTTAATCAGAAGCTTGTGGCCTGTTGCGGGCTGTATTGCGGGGCGTGCAATGCTTACAAGAGCGGTAAGTGCAAAGGGTGCCGTGAGAACCATAAGGCAAAGTGGTGCAAGGTTCGCTCGTGTTGCCTCGAAAGAAATATCGCGACTTGCGCTTCGTGTTCCGCTTTCGATAGACCCGTCAAGTGCAGTAAATTCAACAATATTATCACGAAAATAATCGGGTTTATTTTCAACTCGGATCGTGCGGCCTGCATTGCCCAGATCAAGCGGCTCGGCCTTGGCGAACATGCCAGGCTTATGTCCGAATGGAAACGGCAGAGCGTAAAAAAACGGAAGTAGTTTGCTGAATTTACTCGGATTTCTGGCTGGGCCGCCGTGCGGCGCCGGGGCTAATGTTTTGTTTTTTCATCGTTATGCATTATTTCTCTGAAATCAATTCAAGTTTGCGGTCTTCTTTTGTATAACAAAAGATAATGACTTCAGGGCGTTGCGTATGCGGATCCTCTATTTTATTTGATTGGAGAAATTTATGAATTCCGATGTTCCCTATTTTCTTCTTTGGGATGCCAAAAAATACGGAATGTGGCCTCAGAAAAATACCGTGTTGCCCATGGCGGCTGCCGCCATTGAGAACAAAGACTATTTGAAACTCGCGTACATCGCGTCGGAAATGGCGGGATTGACGTTGCTCGATGCGTCCTTGTTCGAGCCGTTGCTGGTGATCGGCAAGCATTTGGCGGCTGTTCCGGAATATCTTCCTTATGGCGTCGAGGCTTTTTACAATGTTTCCAGAAAAGCCGATACGGCTGACGGGACAGGGAATTTGAGAGAACGGGCTGTCGATTGCGTTTTGGAGCATGCACAAGAGCTCCCTGAATTTTATACCCGTTATGGGCATTTTTTGTCGGCTTCGGTTTATGCCGTTACGCCGGAACAACGGCAGAGGGCCGTTGACGGGTTTTTCGTAGCGGCCGCATCGTCTGCCGTTCTTACGGAACGCCTCGATGCCTATTCGTCGGGCGTTAGTTATGAGGCGATCAAAGACGGATGCTTCGCGCGTTTTTATGCCGAGG
>JAQUUS010000186.1 GCA_028693775.1 Alphaproteobacteria bacterium
GGACGTTTCCGGGCCAGTCATAGGCCTGCAAGGCCGCCATGGCATCTTCGCCGAGCATGCGCACCGGCGTGCCCGACGTTTCCGCCGCACGGGCGAGGAAATAGTTTGCGATGAGCGGGATGTCTTCACGGCGCTCCGACAGCGCCGGAACTTTGATCGGGACAACGCTGAGACGATAGTAGAGATCCTGCCGGATTGTCCCGGCTTGCATGTCCATTTGCAGATCGCCGCTGGACGAGGCCATCACACGCACATCGACCTCAACGCGGGTCGTTCCGCCGATGCGCGTGAAGATTTGCTCCTGAAGAACGCGAACGAGCTTGCTTTGCGTTTCCAGCGGCATATCGCCGATTTCGTCGAGATAGAGCGTGCCGCCATGCGCCTGCTCAAACACGCCGATTTTGCGCGCCCCGGCGCTGACGCCGTGCTCGGTTCCGAAAAGCTCGAGCTCGAGTTGGTCGGGAACCATCGTCGCACAATTAATAACCACAAACGGCCCATCGCAACGCCGGGACAAGCCATGCAGCGCGCGGGCGATCGTTTCCTTGCCCGATCCGGACGGACCGGATATCAGCACGCGGCTGCCTGTGGGCGCGACGCGCTCGACAATTTGCCTCACCTGATTGACCGACGACGACTTGCCGATGATTTCGTAATCGGCGTTCGCACGGAATTTCAGCTCTTCGTTCTCGCGCCGCAGCCGCGCCGTGTCGAGCGCGTGGCGAACCTGCAAGACGAGACGGTCGGCCTTGAATGGCTTTTCGATGAAGTCGTAGGCGCCCATTTTGATGGCCGAGACAGCCGTGTCGATGTTGCCGTGACCGCTGATCATGATGACGGGCAGATCCGGATAATCGCGGCGGATGTGCTGCAAGATTTGCATGCCGTCCATCGAACTTCCGCTCAACCAGATGTCGAGGATGATAAGCGTCGGCCTGCGCACGGATATGGATTTGAACGTTTCGTCGGCATTCGCCGCCTCGCGCACCGAAAGCCCTTCGTCGTTCAGGATGCCCTTGATAAGGGCACGAATGTCCGTCTCATCGTCAACGACAAGAATATCGCTCGTAAGTCCTTTTTCCTTTATTGGCAAAGCCATATACCTCTATCCCTCGACACGTTTTCGAATTTTTCCCGGCCTATGCCGATTTACTACCCGATGCCGCAGCTAGGACGGTATCAGATTCGCCCGGTTTCGCCAAAATATCAGCTTGGGGACGATGCAGCGGCCAAACCAACTTGACGACCGCTCCACCTTCGGGACCATCTTCGAGCGCCAGCCTTCCAAAATGGTCTTCCATGATTTTTTTGACAATAGCAAGCCCCAAGCCTGTTCCCTTCTTCCGAGTCGTCACATACGGTTCGGTCAGATTGTTGCGCTCGGCAACAGGAAGGCCTTTGCCGTTGTCTTC
This sequence comes from Alphaproteobacteria bacterium, assembly GCA_028693775.1. Lineage (GTDB taxonomy): Bacteria > Pseudomonadota > Alphaproteobacteria > UBA9219 > UBA9219 > CAIXLI01. The sequence continues at coordinate 1,413 of JAQUUS010000186.1, forward strand.
GACCGACAGGACAACTTCCTTCTCGCCGCACTTGAGCCGGGTCAGGATATGGCCTTTCGGCAGAGCTCCAAGATCGGGAACGGGCCTCGCATCAATGGCTTCGGCGGCATTCTTCAACAAATTTGTGAGGGCTTTGGCGATCTGGCGTGCATCGCACTCCACGATGCACGGGAGCATTGGAATATCCTGCTCGTACAAGATATCCGAACGGCCGGTGCTTTGCAGGAATACCGCCTGACGGGCCACTTCGCGCAACTCATGCTTGCCGATAACAGGCGCAGGCATCCGCGCAAACGCGGAGAACTCGTCCACCATCCGGCCAATGTCGTCAACATGGCGGATGATTGTGTCGGTACAGGTCTGGAATACTTCGGGGTCGGTTACGATTTCCTTCGAATATTTGCGGCGCAGGCGCTCGGCGGAAAGCTGGATGGGCGTCAGCGGATTTTTGATTTCGTGCGCGATGCGGCGCGCGATATCGGCCCATGCCGCCTTGCGCTGGGCTGAGAGCAGATCGGACACGTCGTCGAACGTCACGACATAGCCGCTTGTATCCGTCTCGGCACGGTCGGCAGACACACGGACAAGAATGGTGCGCGTCGGCTGCGTCGGGCGGCGGATTTCGACCTGATCGCTTCGCAGGACGGAATCGCTGGGCAACTGCTCGATGATGTTCTGGATCTCAGGCGCGACGTCGGCCAAGGGAACGCCTGTATAGGAATCGGGATCTTCGATGCCGAAGAACTCGGCGGCAGAGGCGTTCATGAGAATAATATGGCCGCGCCGGTCGAGACCAATGACGCCCGCTGAGACGCCCGTCAAGACCGCTTCGCTGAAACGCCTCCTGAAATCGAGCTGAATATTCGCTTCGACCAGCGCCGTTTGCTGCGTTTCAAGCTGAATCGCCATACGATTGAAGGCTTGGCCCAGCTTTTGGATTTCATCGTCAGACTCTCGTGTGTCCGCGTTGACGCGCGCGGACAAATCGCCTTGGCGCAGCCTGTCTGCGGCACCGATCAGTTCGCCGATGGGACGTGTCAGCTTGGTCGCGAAGTTCATGCCGAACCACACGGCGGCGAGAAGCAGCAACAAGGCAACCACGATGAAAAGGGAGCCGATGATCGCCTGCAATCCGGAACGCTTGCCTTCGAGCTGCTTGTATTCGTCCACGGCCGATTGCGTCGCCGACATATGCGCCAGAACCTTCGGTTCGACGGGACGGCCGACGAACAGATAGGTATCGACGAAATTGTCCAGCCGCAGCAGCGCACGGACACGATCGTCGTTGTCGTTGACCAGAAGGACAACGTCGCCACGCTGGGCTCGCAAACGCATTTCGTCGGTTATGGGCTCGAAGGTCAGAGCGAATGTCAGCCCTGAGCGCGCGAGAATTTTGCCGGAACCGTCGAAGACGATGACCTCGGTCAGGTTGCGCATATAGGCTTGCGCGGAAACGACTTCGTTGAAACGAACGGGGTCTTGGGACAACAGGACAGCTTGGCGGTTGAGGTCGTTGCCCATCGACATCGCATCGGCGCGCAGGACTTGTTTGTGTTCGTCGAGATAGGCACGAGCTACTTCAAGCGATTCATTAAGAGATGTCCGTACATGGTTGGAAAACCACGCTTCTACGCCGAAATAGAAAAACGCAACCGCACAAATGGCCACCAATAGCGCAGGCGCGGCTGCCAACAGCGTAAAGACACGGATCATGCGTTGCTGGAGTTTCGTTCCCGCAAGGTTACGGTGACGGCGCTTCCATAGCTGATAGAGACGGTGTGTGACGATCGTTCCGAGCATGACCAAAAACGCAAGGTCAAGCAGCGACAGGATCGTGACCGTTGTGGGACCGTTGCCGAAAAACGGCGTGCGCGTGAGCGCGGCATAGGTTGCAAGGCCGCTCGCCACAGAGGCGATGATCAGCGCGATAACCATTTTGTCGCGCAACCTGTTGCGGATCGACCAAATGACAATCCGCTGCGTCAACGAGGCCATGCGGGAAATGAAATTAATCATTGGCGGTTTTACCCCGCACTTTGCCTTTGCGTCCCGCCTCAAGGCCCAGATCGCGCAACTTTTTGCGGAGCGTGTTTCTGTTGAGCCCCAAAAGCTCCGCCGCGCGCAACTGATTGCCTCCGCATTCGGACAAGGTCAGACTCAAGAGCGGCCTTTCGACTTCCTGCAATACGCGTCCGTATAAACCCGCAGACGGCAACCCACCATCGTGTGCATCGAAATAATCTCGCAAGTGACGCTCAACGCTCGCAGACAATCCCTTAGCCATCGCTTGTCTCCACCATCGGGGCATAAAATTCTTTCATCAGCGTTCTCACCGTCTCCGCGTCGCCGGACGTGTTGACCTTAACGCGGAACTCGCTCGAACGGGGCAACCCTTTCGAATACCAGCCTATATGCTTGCGCGAAATTCGCAAGCCCGCGTTCGTTCCGTAATGAGTCAGCATGGAATCGAAATGCTCGAGCATCGTTTCGTATTGCCTGCGGAACGGCGGCGCGGAAGTCGCGATTCCCTCGCGCAGGTAATCCATGGCCTGCTTCAAGAACCATGGCCTGCCGTTGCTGCCCCGGCCAATCATCACCCCGTCGGCTCCGGAAAGAGCCAGCGCTTGGTCGACATCCGCCAACGTGCAGATGTCGC
>JAQUUS010000187.1 GCA_028693775.1 Alphaproteobacteria bacterium
ATTGGGGCCCAATTTTCTGGTTCGACGGCGGCCCTCGTTACGACCGGCGGCAACGTCGGGATTGGGACGACCGGCCCGGTCAATGCGCTCGATATTTATAGCGGCCAGGGCATTCATATTCAGGCCGGGACGCCGACGTCGACTGCGTATGCTTTATATAACGTCGGCGGCTCGTTGTATTGGAACGGGGCTGCTCTGGGCGGCGGCGCCGGGAGCGGGACCGTGAACAGCGGCACGCAGTATCAGATGGCCTATTATGCTTCGACCGGTACGGCGGTTTCGGGCAATAGCGCGATCACGACGGATGCCAGCAACAATCTTTTGGCCAGTGCGGGGCTGAGCGTGGGGACCTCCGCAGCGCCAGGGTCGTCTTTGACTATTTACAATGTCAATGAATCCACGACGATGACCGATTACACGCAGGCTTTGACGAAGGCGGGCATCAATATCGTGACTTCGTATACAGATACCGCTTATACGCCGGGCGTGTTCTGGTCGACTGCCGATAACAACTCGACGAAGCCGAAAGCCGGGGTGTGGATGTATGAATCGTCGCTTGGCAGCAATCTTTTGCTCGGCACGTCGGGTGGCTATGCGACGGGCATTACGAACACAATGACACTGAACTATGCGGGTTTTGTGGGGATCGGTTCGACCGCGCCGCAAGGTATTCTCGACATCTTGTCGTCGTCGGGCGCCATTGTTCGCATCAATACGGATTATGCTCATATTATGATGCATAACAGCCTCTATGCGGGCTATTGGTCCTTCGCGCCGCGCGGCAACGGGCCTCTCGACATCGCATTTTCGACTTCGGATCCGGGGTCTTCCTATATCGGCACGAGTGGTACTTATGTGTCGATTTCAACGGCGGGCCTGGTCGGCATCAAAACGACTTCTCCGGCGGCGACGCTCGATGTGAACGGCTATGCCAAGCTCAAGCTCAACAGTTCGTTGCCTGTGTCGTGCGTATCGGGCACACAGGGGTCGATTGCGCTGACGAGTACAGCGCGCATGTGTGTGTGCGATACCTCGAATACCTGGTCCGATGTTGTAACCGGCGCTGCTTGCTCGTGGTAACGTCGAAGAAAAGGACGCTCTGGGACAATTATGAATTGGCTTCTTAGACATGGTTCGTTGCTCGGTAGACGCTTTCCGGGACGGAAAGGGACTCTTGCTGCGCTTGTTTGCGCAGTGGTTGTTTTGGCTCCGTCGATAGCCATGGCGGTTGTCGGAACGGCCGGAGGCACTGTGCCTATCGGGACGACTTCGACGTCCTCCATGCTGGGGGTCTATGGAAATGTGTCGATCGGTACCTCCTATACCGGAACTGCAGCGCCTACAAACGGTGCGATTATTCAGGGCAGTCTGGGCATAGGGACGACGTCGCCTGCGAATGCGCTCGACGTCTATAGCGGCGGCATTCGCGTCAGGAGCAATACGCCGAGCAATACCTCCAACGCGTTGTATGCCAGCAGCTCAACGCTTTATTTCAACGGCGGCTCTATCAGCGGCAACTCCTGGTATACGACCGGCGGCGTCAACATCGGATCGACGGCTGCGCCTGCCAACGGGCAGCTTGTTATTAGTGGTTCGGGAGGCTCCTACGGGATTATTGTTGGAACGACGGGCACCGGAAATCCTTTCAAGATCTTCGCGCAAAGCTACGATCATTTGTATCTGGGCGCAAATGGTTCAGCCTACATGATGTGGAGAGGTTCGGGGTCGGGAACGACGGGATGGGTGGGGGTCAGATATAGCAGCATTTCATCCACCATTCCTGCGGCAGCTATTGACGTTAACGGAAGCGGGCGCGCGACAAGCTATGTCACGTCGTCTGATCGGCGATGGAAAAAGTCTATCGAGCCGTTCAAAAATGCCATGGACAAGGTCGGGCGGCTTCAGGGCGTGAATTTCTTTTGGCGCACGGACGAATTTCCGGAAAGGGATTTTGGTACTGGAAAAAACATCGGGCTGATTGCGCAGGATGTGGAGAAGGTTGTTCCGGAGGTTGTGAGTGCAGACGGCGACGGATTCATGTCCATCGAGTATGAGAAGTTCTCGTCGGTGTTGATTGAGGCGCTAAAGAGCCTCAAAGCAGGAGCCGATGGCGTGGCGCTTTCTTTCAGGACGGCCGAGAGCCGGGTGGCCGAGAGGGAGGCCGTCTTGAGCCGCCAAGCTGCGGAGATTGAGGCGTTGGCGGCGACGTTCGAAGGGCAGCGCCGCGAATTTTTGGACTATAAGAAAATGCATCCGTAATTGGAGATCGCACGATGCCTAAGACGAAATCTTTCCAGCTGTTTTTGACTGCCGCTGTTTTTCTTTCGATACAGGCTGCGGCTCATGCGGTTGTCGGTACAGCGGGCGGAAGCGTGCCGGTTGGGACGACGTCGACTTCGTCGATGCTGGGTGTTTACGGCAGCGTATCCATCGGGACCTCTTATACCGGGACTGCGGGGCCCACGAACGGCGCGATCATTCAGGGCAATGTCGGGGTCGGCACAACATCGCCTTCCAATGCGCTCGACATTTATAGCGGCGGCATTCATGTCGGCAACGGCACACCCAGCAATACGTCTAACGCGTTGTATGCGGTCAGCGGCTCTTTGTATTGGAACGGTTCTTCGGTCGGCAGCGTAAGCGGCTGGTCGAGCTCGGGCAACAACTATACCACAGGAAGCCTCACCATCGGGACAAGCACCGCCGGGACAACGGCGGGGCGGGTCTATTTTACGGCGAGCGGCCAGAGCGGAACCTGGGGGACGATTTACGGCGCATCCGAGACGGGATACCCGCTCTATGTTCTCGCCGGGACAAGCCACGATCTCGCTTTGGGGGCGAACAATGCCGAATATATGCGTATTCTGGGCTCCGGCAATACGGGCTATGTCGGCATCATGACAACTACGCCAACTTATCCGATGGATGTCAACGGCACGGCCAAGGCCACATCCTGGAGCGGTTGCTCGGATGCACGCTGGAAAAAGGACATCGAGCCTTTGAAGGATTCGCTTAAGAAGGTTGAGCAATTGCAGGGCGTGACGTTCTTGTGGCGGCAGGCCGAATTTCCGGGCAGGAATTTTACCAAAGGGCGTCAGGTCGGCTTGATCGCGCAGGATGTCGAAAAAGTCGTTCCGGAAGTCGTGAGCACGGACAGCTCGGGCTATAAGTCGATCGAATATGGAAAACTTTCGCCTTTGCTGATTGAGGCCGTTAAAGATCTCAAGAAAATTCTCGACGGACTTGTCGCCTCTGCGGACGGCGTGAACGAACGCTTTTCCAAGCGGATCGATCCGGCAATCGAGGCCCGCGCCAAGGAAATCGCAATGTTGCGCGATATGATCGAGCAGCAGCGCCGCGATTTCGAGGCCTATAAAAAAGCGCACCCCTGATTTTTCGAAATCGCATGGACAAAGGCGTTCGCCGGTGTAACGATAGGCTTAGTCTTTAACCGATTGGGAAAATAGGATGCCTTTGTTTTTCGTTGCATTTTCCGTGCTGCTGCTTGTGCCTGTTTTTTGGCCGCAGGTTGATTTGTTTTTTTCGGGGCTTTTCTATACGCAGGGGCAGGGGTTCCTTCTTGTGTCGCATCCCGCGTTTGCCGTGCTTCACTATCTTGCTTTTTATGGCGCGCGTTTCCTTGCCAGCACGCTCCTTCTTCTTGCGCTTTTGGCGTGGGCTTTGCGTAAACGCCTTTTGCTTGACGCAAAGGCTTGGTTGTTCGTTTTTTTAGCCCTCGTTATCGGACCGGGGCTTGTCGCCAATGCAGGGTTCAAGGATAACTGGGGGCGTGCCCGTCCGCGCGAAACGACCGAGTTCGGCGGCGGCGAAGTGTTTTCTCCCGCGCTATCGCCACAGTTCTCTCGTACCAAAACAAACGGTTCTTTTGTTTGCGGAGATGGCGCGTTCGGGTTTTTTCTTCCCGTTTTCGCTTATGTCGTTCCGGCCCGGAGGCGTAGGATCGTTTTTTGGAGCGGTATGGCCGCAGGCGGTGCGTTCAGCTTTGCGCGGTTAGCCATGGGGGCCCATTTCTTTAGCGATATTATCTATGCGGCAGCCTTGATG
>JAQUUS010000188.1 GCA_028693775.1 Alphaproteobacteria bacterium
TTTCGGCGGGAACTCGAAAACGGAAAGCCTAGCTGCCACATCGGCAAGGCCCTTGAGGTTTTGACAATGCTTGGTCTGGAGATGCGCGTCGTGCCGCGCGCCGACGCGAAAGGCAACCCGGATTTTGGCGCGGGGTCAGGAGATGGAAGCGGTTATGGCGGCGGCACCGGATCGGGAGCAGGCCAGGGCGACGGTTCGGGGAAGGATTGACGCATGAAGGACCGCATTCTCGATGTTTATTTGTATGGCCGCCTTGCCGGAAAACTTCATCAGGGAGAGGGCGGGCGGCTCAGCTTCTTCTATGACGACAACTACCTCGCGGATAAGGAGGCAACGCCTCTTTCCGTCTCGATGCCGCTTGCGCGCGAACCTTATCTTGATGTTGTCGCGCGCCCGTTCTTTTCCGGGTTCCTTCCGGATGACCTCATTCGCCACAGGTTGGCGCAGGTGCTCGGCGTGTCGGAGGAAAATCCCTTTGCGCTTTTAAAAGAGATCGGCGGCGAATGCGCGGGCGCTGCCGCGCTTTTTCCCGAAGGCGAAAAAGCAGCGGAATCGGGGGTCTTCGAACCGAAGATTTTGAGCGAAGAAGAACTGGCGGAAAAGCTGGATGCTCTTCGCCGTCGCCCGCTTCTGGCTGGGGGCGAGGGTATTCGTTTGTCCCTCGCGGGCGCTCAGGACAAATTACCGGTTGCGCTTCTCATCGACAAAAATAATCTTGCGGAGCACAAAATCGCCCTGATGAGAGGTGGCGCGCCGACAACGCATATCATCAAGCCGCCCATCGAGCGCGTTGCTGACAGCGTTTATAATGAGTTTTTCTGTCTTAAACTGGCAGGGAGGCTTCGGTTGCCTGTTGCAAACGCAAGCATCGGGTTTGCCAAGGGGACGCCGTACCTTCTCGTCGAACGATATGACCGCGCATGGGATGAAGAAGGGCAAATTCGCCGCATCCATCAGGAGGACTTTTGCCAGGCGCTATCCATCCCGCCCGAACAGAAATACGAGCGCGAAGGCGGCCCCGGAATCATGGATTGTCTGCGTCTGTTGGAGCGCCAGAGCGCACGGCCTGCCGTGGACAAGCTTGCCTTCCTCAATCTTCTGATCTTCAATTACCTGATCGGCAATGCCGACTGCCATGGCAAGAACTTCTCGCTCCTGCATGGCGGTGGCAAGCCGCGCCTTGCACCCGCCTACGATCTTATGAGCACCGCCGTTTATCCCGAGGTGCAGAAAAAACTCGCCATGAAAATAGGCGGCGAATACGATCCTGAAAAAATCTTCCGGCGTCATTGGCACCGCCTTGTCGTGGATACGGCGGGGGCGCGCAAAGCCTTGGATAAGGAATTAAACGATATGGCAATGGCTGTTCGGCAGGCGGTTCCCGCGCTTATCGGCGAACTGGCGGAGCAGCATATCGCATCGTCGATTTTTGATGCCATCGGACAGGTTGTCGAGCGGCGCGTACGGCAGGTTCTGGAAGAGTTCTGAGTTTATGGACGGGTTTAAGAAACCCGTGAAAGGCTCAGTCAGACTTAGCAAAATCGAGATTCCGTAAACCTTCCATTTGTCTTGTCTCCTTTTGTCGGGGGCATTCCGGGCACGAGCTCTACGCGCTGCGCTTGCCGTGACAATCCGTCGCGGGTGGGTAGTTGGTGGTGCATATGTTCGTGCGTATACTTGGATTGCCTGTTACATGCGAGCCAAGCAATACCGAGGTTTCCCGATGCCAAGAGCCAAGAGGAAAACACGACGAGCAAACGATAGGATGCCAGAGTATTTCATTTTTGAAATTGCCAAGTGGGAACCCTATTATTTGTTTTCGCTCAGCGCCGACAAGCACAAAGAAGAGTTTTATTCCGAGTATGCCGGTTTTGAGATCAAAGCCATTTGCATTTTTCCCGAGAAGCTGAAAGGGCGCGAGGCAACCTTCGATGTTACCGGAAGACGAGATGGCTTGATGCCGCTTTCTGAGCATACGCAAAACTGGGAGCCGAAAGGCGTCGGCGAATTGGAACTAAGCCCGACTTATGGGCGGTTCTATACGTCGATCCCACAGGACAGTTTAGATTTTATGTCGTCGTCCTTTTCGCAAGGGCATTTTCGGTTCATTCTGCTCTATGGGCCATCTTTGAAAAGAAGTAAGAGCCTTTGCACTGAGATGCAGTTCAAGCAATCGGTGGATCTTGAGGATTATTGATTTTTTTGCTGGGGGCAATTAGCTAAGGGGCTCTGCCCCTGGCGCAGTCAAGGGTTCAAAAGCCGTATCCCCAACCTTCCAGCGTGCGCCCGTTCACTTGAGGCAATAAGGCGATGCGTCAGGGCGTGTGCATGTCGGGCGATCCCCCTCGGCTTTTGACCCCTTGACTTTGCCTCCCCGGTCTCGCCGACGGGCAGGGTTGCAGCGCTGCGCTCGCAACCGAAGGCCAAGATCAAACTGATTGCTGCTGTTACTGCGGCGCTGGTTTTTGCTGCAAATTCCCAACAAAATCGGCTATATTCCATAGCGATTTATTCAGGAGAACTTCAATGACCAAGGCACAGCCGCCCCAAGAACAGATCTCGGATGCCGAACGTGAGCGACGTAAGGAAGCTGTCGATTACGCGCGTGGCAGCGTTCGCCTTGAGGGTGGTGTTTTGTCGGAGTTTGCCGAGGACTTGAACCGCCGTTACATCAATGGCGAAATTACGCGAGAAGAAAAGACGGCTGCACTTTTGGCAAGGTATAAGCCGTGAGGGATAAAGAGGGACATTCTCTTAATGAACCTATTGAACAACCTGAATTCGATCTTGTCGCCAACCGCATTGAGGAACTTTGGGAAACTCCGGTTCGAGGCAATTTCGACGCCGAACATCTGAAGGCCATTCACGCCTATATTTTCCAAGACCTTCCGCATCATCAGCCAGGCGTTACGCGTGGGGATACGCAAAATTGGGTTAAGCATCGCGCCCTTGAGGAATCCAATGTCCGGTACGATATCGGATACGCGAGCGATAATGTCAAAGACCGGCTCGACGCTATCCTAAAAAAATTCGGCGGTTCCCAGTCCCTTGAAGGATTGTCCGTTCCTGATGCTGCCGAGCGTCTTGCCAAGTTATACGGCGATCTCGATTACGCGCATGGATTTTATGAAGGAAATAGCCGCACCTTGCGCGAATTTACTCGAGAGCTTGCTGCCGAGGCTGGGTTCAAACTTGATTGGAAGGGTAAAGGAGTCACTTGCGAGCAACGTAACGACCTTTATGTCGCTCGCGATATAGAAGTATTAAAACGGGCTTTTCCAAACTTGACCCATGAACGCGCGATGCAAACGGACAACCGGCAAGAGTACGAAGCATCTTTCAAGCTGGAGGCTCTTCAGCGCTGCGCCAATGGCAAGACCCTGGATTCGATTATTGAAAGTTCTCTGAAACGTGAAAGAAAAACGAGCAAAGAGTCGCCGACACAAGGGCGCGCAAGCGAAGATAGAAGCCCGTCTGGAGAAAAGGCGTTACCCTTTGCCTCAGATCGTCATAGTGGGCATGAAAAGTCCGCCAGCAAGAGCGGCGAGAGCCAAAGCCTCCCCTTCGCCAAAGACAATGGGCGTAATGATGGACGGGGCAGATAAGTCGTCTTTATAATATCTTGAATTATAAGGAATATCTTATAAACGACACTATATATAATAAGACATATCTTATTGATTTATTCACAAATAATATGATATATCTTATTGCATGAAAGACGCTATTCGCCATCTCGATCAACGTTTCAAGGCCTTGCGACCGCTTTTGGCGGTCCCACGTCCGCCCAAAGGGTGGGTGCGCGCCGTGCGCGATGCGCTCGGCATGACCACCAAGCAGTTGGCGCAGCGGATGGGCGTGGCGCAGCCGCGCATCACCGAACTTGAAAAGGCCGAAATGTCCGGCGGCATTACGCTGACCTCGCTTGAACGCGCGGCGGAGGCTCTTGGCTGCCGCGTCGTTTACGCCTTTGTGCCCGAACGCACTCTTGCGGAACGTGTTGAAGAGCAGGCCGAACGTATCGCTGACCGGCAGTTGGCGCAT
>JAQUUS010000189.1 GCA_028693775.1 Alphaproteobacteria bacterium
ATTAAGGCAATTTTTTCCTGCCATTAGGCAAACATTTCCCATATTTTATGCGTAAGTCCGAGAGATCCAATGCGTTAGATGGTTAAAGCGAATGAATGAGGCGGGATGCAGAAAGCCTCAACCTTAACGAAGGGATCTTCCATGACTTCTGTATCGACAACCAACTCGTCGGCATACCAAGCCACGATCATGCAACGCAGGCAGGCCGCGATGTCCGGGCAACCGGAGGAGAGTGCAGCGCCTTCAGGTCCGCCGCCGAAAGGCGCGGCGCCGACGGATTCGACAGAAGAGGGATCTCTGACCGAGAGCAGCGCGTTGAACCCATCGATGATGGCATATTTGTTCAACCTGAACGAAACCGGATCGAGCGAATCGTCCGAATCGACCGATTCGGACACCGAATCGGCCTCCACGCTTACGTCTGTCGCCGACAATATCTTCAGCGCCATCGACGCAGATGGCGACGGTGTCATCAGCCAAACGGAGTTCGAAGAAGCGGAAAGCGATTCCGGCCTGTCTTCGAGCGAGATAGAAACGTTGTACAGCGAGCTGGACACAAGCGGGACGGGAATCACGCAAAGCCAGTTCGAAGAAGCCGTGACCGAAGCGGTAACGTCGGCGCCGCCGCCACCGCCGCCAATGATGGGCCGCATGGAAGAGTCCGATTCGACGACGGACACGGAATTGAGCGCGCTGCTTGATACGATTGGCGACGACATCGATCAATTGACGGAAGACCTTACGGCGTTGTCTTCGTCCGCCGATGCAAGTGCAACAACGGAAACCGGGCTGAGTTCGCTTGTCGACGAGCTGAAAACGGATTTTGACAAGCTCGTGAGCGACCTCGGACTCGATTCCGGCAGCGTTGCAGCGACCTCGACGGAAGCGGCGAGCGCCGACGGCGCGACGGCCGAAACCGTTGCAAGCGCAATAAACACGGACCTTGCGGCCTTGTTGAAGGCCCTCAACTCATACCTGTCGTCGGCGGCCAAAACCGCAGGAACGGTAGCATTTTCCTCGTTGGCATAGCAACGGGCGAAACGGAAGAGGGCGGCGCAGGAGGCGCCGCCTCTTTTGTTTTCAAGGAGGAGCTCAAGCACAGGATCGAACGGACTCGCCAAGCCGCTGTTTCGATTCACAAAATAAAAAACGAAAATCAAGCGTAAATAAAATATGAAATGCTCTTGCGAATCAATGCGCTCTGACTCACACTTGCGCCCGTGATTCTTCTTCAGTTTTTCTCCGTTAAGGAGTCCTTTCGTGCCCGCACAATTGCAGTCTTTGGAATTATGGCGTCACACCTTCGTCGCAAGCGTTCGTGGAGATGCCCCGGATCTTTCTGCTCGTCAGATGGCCCTCATGCTGTCCGTGTATTTGGGCGATGGTCCTCACACGGTAAGAGGTCTGGCCCTGGCGCTGAAGATATCGAAGCCGGCCGTAAGCCGTGCGCTGGATCGCCTTGGCGATCTCGGGTACATCCGGCGCGAACGGGACGACCTCGATCACCGGAACGTGCTGGTCCAGAAGACGATCGAAGGGTCGCAGTTCCTCGTTGAATTTTCGCGCCTGATCGATGCGGCGAAAGAGCATGTCGCGTCGATTCCGCCGAAGCTTGTCGACTTTGTGGTCGAAGCCCAGCCCGTGGCTGCATCGAATGCGAACACGCCCGCGCCCATTCCCGAAATGTGGGCCCGCCCCGCCGCCGAATGACACTGGATTCCCGTATCAACGCCTACCGAACGGATCTCGCGGACGTATCTCTGCGCGAAGCGGTGACGGCTGACTCCTACGTCGAAGGCGCGATGAGGCAATGCCTGCGAGGCATTGTGCCGATTCTTGATGCGCCGAAAGCGGATGCGCGGCAAATCAGCCAGCTCCGGTACGGAGAATTCATCGATGTGTTCGAGTTCCGGGACGACGGTTTTCTGTGGATCCAGAATCGTTCGGACCGCTATGTCGGATACGTTCCCGACGACGGAAGCTGGGGCGAGTCGATTGCGATGATGTCCAACCGCGTGACGGCGCTACGAACGTTCGTGTATCCCGAGCCCGACATGAAAACGCCGCCCATCGACGAACTGACCCTTGGGTCTTTCGTGAGCATTTCCGGAAAGACAGGCCGTTTCCTTGAGCTCACAAACGGCGGATACGTTTTTGAAACGCATGTCATGGCGACAGAGTTCGCCAATACCGACGACTATGTCTTCACGGCGGGCCGCTTGCTGCACACGCCGTATCTGTGGGGCGGGCGCACGCCCAGAGGGATCGATTGCTCCGGGCTTGTCCAGTTGTCGCTCGAAATGGCCGGTTTTGAATCTCCCCGGGACAGCGATCTGCAATGCGCGGCATTCGGGAAGCCGCTGGAAACGCACTGGCGCGATATGAAATGGAAGCGCGGCGACCTTGTCTTTTTCAAAGGGCATGCCGGGCTGATGACCGATACCGATCACATAGTCCACGCGAACGCCTACACGATGGACGTGACGGTGGAGCCTTTGCGCGATCTCGTTGCGCGGGGCAACGAGATCGTGGCCAAAGGCAGGCCTTAATAGCCGTAATAGGTCGTGGTATAGACCGGCGTTTGATAGATGACCGTCTTTTGAACGACGGGCCTCGGTGCATAAACAACGCGCGCCGGAGGCGGCGGAGCTACGGCATGGGTCCAAAGAGCTGCGCCGGTAACTCCGGCAACGAGGCCGAGAAGCAAGCCGTTATTGCCGTGCCGAACGGCTGCATGGCGGCGATGTTGTAGTTTTTGGACGTGATGGACGGGGGCATGCCGCTGGACCATCTTTGGCCCGATCATGGGGCGCGGAGCGCGCTCGCCTGCATGGGCGGACGCGAAAGGAGCCGCAGCAATGACAGTCGCGGCAACAAGAGCGATGGCTGTATATTTCTTCATGTAAGCCTCCGTAGGATTGTTTACTTAAAGCGAAGAGAGACGTCGTCTCCCCTCAACTCAAAGGCTAGGCAGGCAATATGGTCGAAATGTGCTTCGAATGAGGCAATCCATGACCCTTCTGAGGTCATGGAGCGCCTTAATTGCGAAATAAAATTATATCTTCGGAGCGGCTTCCGCGGAATCCGGAGCCACAACAGGCTTTTGAGGTTTGCTGGGGGGCCTGTCTTTTCTGGCGACGAAATCGCGGCATTCCTTGCCGACATAGCGTTGGCGAGGCCTGCCCAGATCGCGTTTGCCCTTGTCGAAATCCTCGTTCCATTGGGCGGCCCATCCGGCCATGCGCGCAAGAGCGAAGAGGGCGGTGTATTCCTGGGGATGGAAGCCCATCATGTGATAGAGAATGCCCGACCTGAAATCGACATTGGGGCGAAGGAGCTGATAGGCGTCTTCGTCTTCCGGCGACTTTCCCGGACGGAGCTTGCGGAAGTATTCGTCGTTGGAAATAGCGTTCTCGAGCTTATCGGCCGTCTGAAGAAGATGATATTTTTTCTTGTCGTCCTCTGACAGGTTGTCCCAAACCTCTTCTCCGGGAAGGGTCAGGAGCATTTTGCATTTTTCCTCGATAATGTCGGCGCGGGGATCGCCGTTTTTATAAATGCGATGGCCGAAGCCCATAACCTTTGCGCCGTTTGTCTTCACATCTTCGATAAAGGCCTCGACGTTTTCGGGCGTTCCGATGCGTTCAAGCATTTCGGCCGAGGCTTGGGCTGCGCCGCCGTGCAAGCGGCCCCAAAGGCTGCCGATACCGGCAGGGAAGGTGGCGCACCACGGAGCGTCCGTGGAGGCGACAAGGCGAATGGTATTGGTCGACGCGTTCTGTTCGTGATCGCCATGGCAAATGAACAGGCAGTTCAGGGATTCGATGGCGACGGGATCCGAGGTGTATTCCGTCTCGTTATCCTTGGCGAAGCACATCCGCAGGAAATTTTCGACATAGCCTTTGCTTGGGTCGGGGTCGATAAACGTGAGATTTTTCAAGTCCTCCGGTGTCTTCTGGCGCGAGGCGCGAATGGCGGCCGCAACGATGGCGGGGGTCTTGGCGACAAGGTTGGTGGTGATATTGTCGCGGCCTTCCTC
>JAQUUS010000190.1 GCA_028693775.1 Alphaproteobacteria bacterium
CCGCCCGCCGCCCAAAAGCCGTCGCCGCCTACCTCTCCCGGCCCGAGTTCGCCCTCCCTCCCGACCGCCAAACCGAAATCGCAAACGAAGTTGAGCGCCTGCTGCAAACCGAAGAGTTCTCCGCCCTGTTCTCCGCCGAGAGTCTCGCCGAAGCGCCGCTCACAGGCCGCATCGGCGACGCAACCGTCTTCCGGCAAATCGACCGCTTGTGCCTGCAAGGCGACGAAGTCTGGATCGTGGACTACAAAACCAACCGTCCGCCGCCCGACCGCGAAAAAGACGTCCCCGCCGCCTACCGAAAGCAGCTGGAGGAATACAGGATTTTGCTGAAAGGCATTTATCCGGACAAAAAAGTGCGCAGCTTCCTGCTGTGGACCTACGCGCCGAAACTGATGGAAATAAGCGGCTAGTTCAGAATGCGTTCACCGCAAGTGAAGTCGAGGTTCACCAAAGCTTCCGGATTGACCTGAAAATCGAGATTGATAACGATCCCTGGCCTCGCGACATCCTTATCCGGAACGCCCGAGGCAATATCGCCGGTCTCAAACCGGAGCCCGAGGTTCTGAACGAGGAACGCGCGCAAACTGTTGCCCAGAATATTGACGATCTCGCAAACGATGTCCTGAAGAACGGCATTGGACGAAGGAACCTCCGCGCCGACTTTCGAAGCGATCAGCGAAGCGGTTTCCTTCAAAACGTGCAAAACGATACAAGCCGTTACCTTCTCATGTTTAAGATAAACGTGAGCGGCCAAAGCCTCCTGCTTTTTCACGGCAGCTTTATCGGCAGCGGAAGCGAGATCGAGATTGAACATAAGGCGAAAGATATCGCTGAGCGACTGCTCCATATGCTGTTTTGCAGCCAGAGCTTCTTCAGAACGCAGATATCCGCTTATGTCACTCGACGTATCCATAAGTTCTCCGCAGGCGAAGCGTCCAGCGTCCCTCCGGATGAAGAGGCACCGATATGTTATTCTTGCATAAATTAGCTAATACCCTGTGAATCAGAGTCATTTTTACATATGAAAAACGTGATTTTTAGAGCAAGGAAGTTTCTTCTTTGTGTTTCAAAGTTTCCTCACAAGGCATACAAACAAAACATTCCAAGCCCCTAATAATAGGGTGGCTTTTGCCGCCAAAAAGTGTTAACGTTTGGTTAACCTTAAATAAGGGTCATATCCTCATGAAAGTAACGGTAAATGTCGATTGCAGTCCCGAAGAAGCCCGGACATTTCTGGGTCTTCCGGATGTCGCCCCTATGCAACAAGCGCTGATGAACGAGTTGCAAGAAAGACTTCGGGCCAACATCCAGGCCATGAGCCCGGACCTGATGATTAAAACGTGGCTGCCTGCGAGCCTGCAAAACGTCGAACAGGCGCAAAAAGCCTTCTGGTCGCAAATCCAGCAAACGATGAACGGACTGGCCTCGACGACAACAAACGCCATGCTGTCCTTCTCGGACCGAGCCAACAAGAGCTGACCTTGTCCACGGTCTATGCCGAAACGGAACGATTTTATCTGCGTTCGCTGGATAAAAACGAGTTGCCGCGTCTTGTTGAACTCCTCAACGCATGGGACGTCGCCAAATGGCTTGCGGTTTTGCCATACCCCTACCTGACGACCCACGCGGAAGACTTCCACCGCGACATGGCGGAGTTCGAAGAAGAAGGCGCGCCCCAGTTTTTCGTCATCGCGGCTAAATCGGATAACCTGCTTCTGGGAGGCATCGGCTTGCACCCGCCGCGCGGAACGAACGCAGTAGAAGGCGAACTGGAAATCGGCTATTGGCTTGGCAAAGATTATTGGGGGAAAGGGATCATGACCGAAGCGGCGAAGCCCATCGTATTCCGGGCATTCTCCATGCCCGCAACAGCCCTGTTGGGAGCGACCACAGACCTCAACAACGCCGCGTCGCAAAACGTGCTACAAAAGCTCGGCCTGCGCAATCAAGGGATCGCCTTGCGCGATTACCCCGCGTTTCGGGGGCCCGACCACATCGTCAAATGGGTCCTGACCCGCAAAGAATGGGAAAAAGTATCTTAGGTAATATCAATGGCAAAATCGGTTCCTCCTCTTCCCTCGTGCTTTCTCAACAACCCGCTGCTGCCGCTCAGCGCCGAAAGGCCCATGGTGCTCGTCGCAGCCGCAGTCCTGATCGACAACGAAAACCGGTTTCTGCTGGCGCAGCGCCCTGCGGGCAAATCCATGGAAGGCCTGTGGGAATTTCCGGGCGGAAAAGTCCATACGAACGAACTGCCCGAAGAAGCGCTGGTCCGTGAACTGAAAGAAGAGCTCGACATCACCCTCGCGCCGGGCTGCCTGTTCCCGATGACATTCGTCTCCTACCCCTACCCGAAGTTTCACCTCCTGATGCCGATCTACGGCTGCCGTGCATGGCAAGGAACGCCAGAGCCGAAGGAAGGCCAAAGCCTCGCATGGGTAACAAAAGCCGAAAGCCGAAAGTTTTCGATGCCCCCGGCGGACGAAAAAATCCTGCCTTCGCTCCTTGAGCTGATCTAGGCGCCCAGCCTATCCCTCTTCCATAAACAAAAGAGCGGCATTGCTGAGCGCAAACGCCACGATAGGAATGGCCCAGGCCGCAAGCGGAACAGGAAGGGTCTGATTGATGCCGAGCGCATTGACGACATTGTTCATCGTATAAACAAAGCTGCCGATCACAATGCCGCCGACAATCATGGCGGTCACGCCGCCCCTGCGGTTCATGCGCAACGCGAAGGCCGCAGCGAAGAAAACCATCGAGCAAAGCAGCAAAGGCTGCGACAAAAGACTCTGAAACGCCAACCGATGCCGCGTCTGGGGCAACCCGATGGTCTTGAGCGCGCGAATGAAGCGAGGCATCTCCCAAATGGAAATCGTATTGGGAGCCGCCATACTTTCCTGAATTTTCCCCGAAGTCAGGGTCGTAGGCAGCCGCCAGTCGTCGACATGCTCGGCCTGAAGCTGATCCATGTTGACCCAAACGTCCTCGAACACCCAGGCCCCCTCTTCAAGCCGGGCTTGAGGCGCATCGACGCGGCCCAGATAGTTCTCCTCCCTGTCATAAAGAAAAACGGTAACGGGAGACATAACCAAAGGCGACATTTTCGCATGATCGGCATGAAGCAAATAGCGCCTGTCCTTGTCGCTCTGGCGCAACCAAAGCCCGGCGCCGGTCAACTCGAAGGTCGGCGCGCGCTCGAAATACCTGGTCTCCAAAGTCTTGAACCGCGCGTTCATCCCCGCGCCAATCGGATTGATGATGGCGACATTCAAAACGGCGAACGTCAAGGTAATCAAAAAGGCGGGCCGCATGAACTGCCATGCCGAAATCCCCACGGAGCGAGCGACAATCAGCTCCTGACTCCGCGTCAAGCGCCAGAACGTAAAGAGCCCCGCAAACAGAACGACAAAAGCCAGAATACGCTCAACGGTCTCCGGCAGCTTGTAAAAGCCCATCCTGAGAATGAGATGGAACCCGATATTGTCATGCCCGCTGGCGCGGCGCATAAGCTCTGCAACCTCGAAAAGAAAAACGATCCCGGCCAGCGCGCCGAGAAACACAAGAAACCACAGCAAAAACTGGCGTCCGAAATAGCGCTCAAGAACCCATCGTTCGGTCATGAGAAAACCCTCCGGATAAGCTTGGGCCAAAGCTTGAGACGGCGCGGCCAGCGCTTGGACCGCAAATAATCGCCGCTCAGGAAAGCGAAGGCGAAAGGCGCGGGCAAAACGGCAACCAGATAAAGAAAGAACGAAAGCCCGCTGTTACGCGCGACGAACCCGACCAAGGTCATATAGCCGGTCTGAACGACCACAATGGACAACGCGGCCGCCAGAATACGCCGCGACATGCCTCTGCGATTGAACGAGCCCGAAAGAACGGCAGCCAACGCAATAAGAACGAACGAAAACGTCAAAAGCGGCGTCGCAAAGCGCGAATGCAGCTCGCTCTTGAAGCGCGAAAGAGGCCCCTTGGCGCGAACGAGCTCATAAGGAGGATCGATCAGTTCCCCCACAGACAGCT
>JAQUUS010000191.1 GCA_028693775.1 Alphaproteobacteria bacterium
AAATGAGGGTTAATAAAAAAAGCCCAAAAGTATTAGCGGTTTTAAAAAGAGCGGAAAAGCCCCGATTTAATTTTCTTTCCAAAACAAGCGGCATCCTGCAAAGTAAGGCGAAAATTAACGATGACCAGGCGCAAGCCCATGAAAACAAAGCTCTGGCTCTCCAGCCTCCTGATGGTCCTCAGCAGCGTTTCTGCACGAGCCGAAAGCGAATGTCTTGCCTTCGCCATGCCCGAAATAACCGTGACCCCGGTATTCGAAGAGCCAAAAATCACCAACGCCGCGACGATGTGGGAGCTCAAAGCCCTCGCGCTCAACCACGACCTGACAACGGACGCGCCGGATTCCATGGCAACGCGCGACCCCGGCCAGATCGGCACACTGGCTGTCCTGAGGCCCGCAGTTTCCAACGAAGCGTCCATAAACGTAGGCCCGATGCCGAACAGAGCCTCATGCGTGCAAATCCTGAAGGTTCACGTCACGGTTGGATTTACGGACACAGCGATACGCATCGCGCAAGAAATCCAGCCGGACTCGTGCACCTATCAGGTCGTTATGGGGCATGCCTTCCGGCACATAGCGATGGCGCGGCGGCTCCTGAACGATGCCGCGCCGGTCGCCAAGGATTATGTGAAAGCCTACCTGTCGCGCTACGGAGCCATCCGTGTCGAAAACGACCCGACGGGAGAGAAAGCCAAAGCTGCTGCGATCTGGGGCCTCAACGAGTATTTAAAAGGCTACGAGCAGGCCTTTCAAAAAGAATATGTCCAGAACGTCCAGAAGATCGATACGCAAGAAGAGTATTTCCGCATTTCGCAAAGCTGCGGCGGAGAAACGCAAAAGCTTCTCAAAGAAATAAACGTCTCCCCGCACTTCAAATAAACGGGTCCCAGGACCATTGCAAAAGGGCCTGCCGCTGCCTGGGCCTGCACGACAGATCCATTGCCTGACAGTGAGCGAGGATCTGGCCGCGATGCCGTGCAAAGGCGCGCCAGCGCTTGATCTGAATATCGTCGATCTCCGGGATGCGGCGCCCGAGATAATAGCGGCAATACCATTGGAACCAGCCGCGCGGATCCGGGCCGACAATCCAGCCCTTTCTGCGCCATTCCTGAAGGGGCAGGCGGCTTTTGATCTTGAAAAAATTCAGTGACGGATCGGCGACGTCCGAGAGTTTTGCCTTTTTAAACCAATCGTTAGGAAATTCGTCGCGGCAATCG
This sequence comes from Alphaproteobacteria bacterium, assembly GCA_028693775.1. GTDB lineage: Bacteria > Pseudomonadota > Alphaproteobacteria > UBA9219 > UBA9219 > CAIXLI01. The sequence continues at coordinate 1,218 of JAQUUS010000191.1, forward strand.
TTGCAGTATTTGCCCTCAAAAACGCCGAGTTCGAGCATTTTTTTGGGGGAAAAAGCGGGAGAAAACCCGTCTGCGAAACGTTTCCCTGCCGGGGCGTCCAAAACGTAGGCATAGCCGCGCTGCATGCGGTCGTTTACCAAAACTTTAGTGCCTATCTTGTACGACATAGCCAAGACCCATGTTTCGGTTTCCCGATTGTCAGCATACGAAGGGCGCCGAGGCAATCGAAAAACGCGACAGGATCGGATGAACGCAAAAACGTTGATAATGTCCGCTGTGCTGGCGGGATTGGCCGTCCCCGCGTATGCATACGAGGAATGCCCGGCATATGTCGAGCCCGAGGTCGTGATTACAACCGCAGGCCGTGCGCCCGAATTCGACAACGGCGTAACCATGAGCGAGCTGAAGCGCTACGGCTTTCAAAGCGGCCTGTTGACGGAACGCCAAAGGGCGCTGGCCGGAAAAGAGACCTCGCGCCTTGGCGGATTGACGGTCCACACCCCGCGCGTAACGACGAAGTTCACCTCCGAATATCATGTGATGCCCAGCGGCGATGTCTGCGCACAGGTAAAGAGGCTCGACCTCGAGCTCGAAATCAAGGAAGCAAAGGTCTACGTCGCAAAAGAGTTTTCGCCCTATACCTGCAGCTACGACGTCATCCTCGAACACGAGCTCAAGCACGTCGCGGAAGTGGACAACTACCTGCAGAACTTTCAACCGGTGGCCGAGCGCCATGTGCGTGAATTTCTGGGCAAGTTGGGCATGATCGAAGTGCCGAACGATCCTGACGGTGCGCGCGCGAAGGAAATCTTTTCCGAAGAGCTGAACGCCTATGCCACGCAGTTTGGATCGGAGCTTTCGCAAGCGTTTGTCGAAATGGGCGAATATGTGGATACGGAAGAGGAATATCTCCGCCTTGCGCAAAGCTGCAACGGAGAAACGCAACGCGTTTTCAGCGTGCACGCAAACGACTGACGTTGCTATCCGGGTGTTTTCAGGGAGTCGGTATCAGGCCGCTTCTGGGGCGCCCGAAACTTTTTCGAACAAAGCCTTCCATTCCGACGACGGAAGATTTCCATAGGGTCCCGAAGACGAGCGCCAGAAGGTGACCATCTGAGAAAATCCGTTGATGTCTATGCCCTTGTGGCGGACCAGATGCTTGTCCAGAGGAAGCAAGCGAATGCCCTCCAGCTTTGCAAGAGCCGTTTCATGGTTTTTGATGGGAAGATTTTCGTACAAAACGGTAGAAAGCAGAAGGGGATCTTCGCTGCCCAGCCGTTTTTTGGCTTCGGATTTACGGGCCATCAGCGCCTCGAAAGCGCGATCGGCCAGAGCGGCGATGCCCGAGTCCTGGTCCGCGCGGGCGACATAGATGGCGCGTGCGATATGGTTGAGCTCCGCCTGAGAGATTTCGGGGAGCCAAATCAAAACGCCCGAGCCCATCATTCCTGCGCGCTCAAGATAAAGAACCTGCTCGCAGAAACTGCAAGCGGTCACGAATTCTTTTTTGAAGTGAACGACACGTTGATACTGTGCAGAACGGAATCCGCAGAAACGACAAGTATGATCGTCGTTCTTTAAAATGCGTTCAATATCTGATTTTGACGGAGGGGAAAACCCTCCGCCCCCGGCGGAGGACGAAGGTCCGGCGCCGAGGGTAAGAGGAAGAAAAGACACTCTAGACCAACTTGGTTAGAAGGTGATCTGCGAGAACTGGGCGGTATCGGAGCCCAGCGTGTCTGCGCCGGTCTTGCTGATCATACCGACCAGAGCAGGAGCGGCCAGGAATGCAGCGCCGGCACCAAGTCTGCCGAGTGCGGGCCCGAGCGGGTTGTTTCCCGGAGCATCAGCATGCTTCTTGGCTTGGGCGATGCCGGCGACGGTCATAACCGTACCGATGCCATAAGAGATGTAACCAACGATCGTCAGGAACGGATTGCCGACTTCGCCTTCCGCATTTTGAACGGCGTTCTGCAAATCTGCGAGAGCCGATCCCGGAACGATCGCTGCGAATGTTGCCGCGACCAACAGGCCGGTCAACACGTCGCCAATGATGATTTTTTTCGTTCTAGCATTCATAGCCTTCTCCTCCACGGGTTGATAAAAACAATTTAAAAACTATCATGCTTTTTATGCTCAATTTAAGCCAAGTTTCTTAACAGTGGCTTAATTTGTGTAGCATTTTCTAAATAATAGCCCATAAATCAGGAACAATTCAAGCGCCACCGCATAGTTAAAATAATTTCTACCATAAAAAAATTTCTTAGGCAGAAGTGAGCAGGTTTGTTCCAAAAGTGGCGTCCATAATTTCGAGAAATTTCCCGATATTGATGGCGAGACATCCGCCGAGGATATGCGTGAGTGCTTTCGCAAGCGGATCGTTGGTTGTGCCCTCGACAACCTTCTTCAAAATGAGCCATCCGCGGACGAAAGCGATGCCGCCGATGATCTGAACGAAGGTGAGCGCAGCGTTGATGGCGTTGTTAAATTGCTGCGAAGCTTCGGGGACGGGAGTGTTCCAGGAAATGTTGGAGAGCTCGAGGATTTCCTCGGTGCCGAAAACGGAGCCGAGAAGCGTGGTGAGGTTTGTTCCGATCATCATGAGTATGGCGCCGAAGCCGACGTTGGTCAGGATGACATGAGGGTTGTGAGTTTTCGGATCCAGCCCGGCCTTCGAAGCTTTCATGAGGCCGCTGATAATCATGTAAAGACCGGCCAAACCTGCGATGACCGAAAGAACGGCGCGCATCGGAACCTTGATATTGCT
>JAQUUS010000192.1 GCA_028693775.1 Alphaproteobacteria bacterium
CCCAGGACTTTTTGCCAACTGAACGTTACGGCGTCGAGTTTCTCCCACGGCAGCGGGACGGCAAAAATTGACGAGGTTGCGTCGCAGATTGTGAGGCCTTTGCGGTCGGCGGCGATCCAGTCTCCGTTCGGGACAATTACGCCTGACGTTGTACCGTTCCATGTCAAAACGATGTCGTGGTCGAAATCGGCTTGCGAAAAATCGGGGGCTTTTCCGAAGTCGGCGACAAAGGACCTCGTCTGGAGCTTCAACTGTTTGAGGCAGTCGGAAACCCATCCTTTGCCGAAACTTTCCCAGGCGAATGCATCGACGGGACGAGGGCCGAGCAGGGACCAGAGGGCCGCTTCCACGGCGCCTGTGTCCGAACCCGCCATAATCCCGACAAGATAGCCGGGGGGCAGGTCGAGCAGGTCTTTTGTTTCGTCAATGACGCGTTTGAGTTTGTCCTTGCCAATCCTTGCCCGGTGCGAGCGCCCGATGGCTGCGCCGCAAAGGGCATCGAGCGACCAGCCGGGACGCTTGGCGCAAGGGCCGGACGAAAAATTCGGACACTTGGGCCGGAGCGACGGTTTTTCAGGTGGGCAAACGGACATGGCTTTTACCTTTATATCGAACGGTTTTGACTTCGAGCCCCGGCGCTTCACATTTGCCGGGCGCATCTTGCGACCATATGCCCGTGAGCTTGCGCGCACACAACGTTGGTCTCGAGATACGGCTCGTTGACGGCATTCATGATGACGCCTTTGCACAGGTAATCGACAATCTGCTCGGCGGCCTGGCTCGCGACGTCTCTCAGGGATTCCTTCGTTGTGCCGCCAAGATGCGGCGTGAACGCGACACGGTCGATCCCGATCAGCGGGTTTGCTTTCCATAAATCGGCGTTGCCTTTGACCGGCTCATCGGTAATCACGTCAAGCGCCGCGTTTGCCACATGTCCGCTTCTCAAGGCGTCCGCCAGCGCCCGGGCGTCGATCATTTCGCCGCGCGCGCAGTTGACGATATAAACGCCTTTCTTGCACATCGCGAGCGTCTCATCGTTGATGATTTGCCTTGTTTCGTCGTTCAGGTCGGCGTGAAGGGTCACGATGTCGGAGGTTTGCAGCAGAGCGTTCAGATCTTTGATCCTTTTTCCGCCAAGGGCTTCAACCTTGCCTTCCAGAATATACGGATCGTAGACGATCACCTCCATGCCGAAGCTTTGGGCGTGCGCGGCGACCCGGGAGCCGATTCGTCCGCAGCCTATAATGCCCAGCGTTTTTCCGCGCAGTTGAAAATCGTTTTGATGCGCAGTGCGGGACCACGTTCCGGCGTGTACGTTGGCGTTCGCGAGCGTCATTTGCCGTGCGAGGTTCAGCATGTGGCAAAGGGTCAGCTCGGCGGCGGCGGGGGCGTTTCCGTCCGGGGCGTTCATCACGACAACACGATGCGCGGTGGCCAGCTTGCGGTCGATGTTGTCGTAGCCGGTTCCTGCGCGGCCGATGGCTTTCAGCTTTCCGGCGTTGGCGAAAATCGCTTCGTCCTTGATTTCGCTGCCGCGCACGAGCAGGGCGTCGTATTCGCCGATGCACGCGATCAGGTCGGTTTTGGGGAGTTTTTTGACTTGGGTTACGTCGAATCCGTTGGTCTCGAAAATCTCGGCTGCAACCGGATGGGGATCGTCGCAAATAAGAACCTTATACGGTTCGTGAATGGTCGTGGACATGGCTTCTTCCTGCTTGGTTAACGGTATGATCGGAGATGGAGTTTGAGGTCGCGCGTATGTTGGTCCCTATTGGGGACCCGACGACGACGAACCCGAACCAAGCGAGGAAACGCGCTGGCAGGAAGGCCAGACGCTCTGATCGTCCGAGTGACGATCTGTGCAGCTCAGGGCTGCAAGCAATATGTCGACATTGTTGGTCATCAACAAAAGGCCGTATTCACATCGCTAGTGCCGGAGAAATTCCGAACACCGCTACAGGATGATCCATGGGGGGGAGGGAAGTCAATCGGAAAAATAATTTCTGAAAACGAAAGCCACGCATCTTTACCAAGTGTGGCAAAAATAACCGTTCTTTCTAAGGGGCTGTTTGCAAAGCTTTTCGCCGTATTACGATTTGGAATTGCGTTGGGCCGACAGATCCAGAAGTTCCTCCTTGGCCGAGGTCAGCAGCAGATAAGGAATGTTCCAGCCAAAATGCAAACACATGGTGCGATAGGGATCCAAAAGTTCCGCCAGTTTTTTTTCGCACATCCCTGCGCCGTTGCCGCGCCGCGAAATCGTTCGCAAACAGGGTGAGCGTGTTTTTGAAGCAGAGGGGCTTTGGGGTGAAGAATGTAAGGGCTTTTTTTTCGTTTTGCGTTTGATTGTTTTCATTAGGGGCGATGGGCGTGAGAAACAAAGGAGCCATAGCCTACGATTGTATGCGGCAACAAAGAACCCTTACGAAAAGAGGGGAAAAGAACAACTATTTCGCTAGTTAATTTGCAAGAATAGAACTTGCAGCGTGTTTTTGGAAACATTCTTTTTGACAAGACATACAATTTGTCCCAACTATCGGTTGTGCTTGGAGCCTTCCGTGAATCTTTCCGATTTTGTGATAGAGTCGAGCGATGCCGAAACAGTCGAAGCGCTGCAGAGTGCTTTGTATAAAGGACTGCGCGATCTGTGCGGCGTTAAATATTATATCTTCGGACTCGAGACGGATCATCCCCACATCGGGATGAAGGCGACCCACGGTTTGCTGACCAATTACCCGCAAGAGTGGTTGACGGTTTTTATCAAGCAAAAATATGGACCACTCGATGCCGTTGTCAAATATGGCCTGACTTCTTACGGTCCTTTTACCTGGGAAGACATTCCGACGGACTATTTTTCATCGAAGCGTTCGAGAGGATGGCAACGAGATAACTGCGAGGCGTACAAAGTCTTCGGCGTTTGCACGCCGATGCGCGCTCCTTTCGGGCAGATAGGCGGAATGGGTGCTTCGAACGATTCCGGCAAAGAGCGAATGCATGCACACCACATTTCGACATTTAATATCCTCTCCCAGCAATTCTATGTGCGTTTTTTGGATATTTGCGGAGCCAAGAACAAGCACCGCAAAAACCTTCCTCATCTGACCCCCCGTGAAAAGGATGTTATGGCCTGGGTCGCACGCGGGAAAACGAACGAGGAGATCAGCGACATCCTTTCTCTTTCGTCCAACTATGTGCGGGAAATCGTTAGTGGCGTCATGACCAAGTACAATGCCGTCAACCGTGTGTCGGCCGTTTTGACAGCCATTTTTTTGGGAGAGATCGACGTGGGCGAGTTGACGGAGCGCTCGTTTATCAAGAGGCGCGGCGCGCGTAAATAACAGGGAAGCGGCGGCCGAGATTGTATTGAATGCCGGACAGGGTAAGATATTGCCGATTTGATTCGCTTCGGCGTCGGCTATGGAAAGAAAATGGATTCTTATTTGTGGATAGCGCTCGGCAGCGCGTTGGGCGGCATGGCCAGGTTCTGGTGTTCCGGCATAACGGCGGTTTGGTGGAGCGACGATTTTCCTTGGGGTACGATTGCCATCAATATTCTCGGTTCGTTTGTGATCGGTTTTTTTGCGACACTGACCGGGCCCGATGGGCGCTTGTTGGTCAATCCGGCGCATCGTCAGTTTGTCATGGTTGGGCTTTGCGGAGGCTTCACGACGTTTTCGTCGTTCAGTTTGCAAACGCTGACCCTCGTGCAGGGGGGCGAATTGGGCCGGGCAGGGCTGAACGTGGGGCTTTCGGTCGTTTTGTGCTTTGTTTTTGTCTGGCTCGGCCATATCGCGGCCGGAGCTCTCAATCAGTTGAAAGGAGCTTAAGATCATGAAGCTTCCCGAAGAGTCTTTGTTGTTGCGGATCTATATCGGTGAAAGCGATCGCTTCGAAGGACGGCCTCTTTACGAAGCCCTCGTTCTCAAGGCCCGCGAAATGCATCTGGCGGGCGCGACGGTTTTGCGGGGGCCGATGGGC
>JAQUUS010000193.1 GCA_028693775.1 Alphaproteobacteria bacterium
TGCTGGGAACCACCTGGGGGGCTTCGTTTGGAATTGCTTGCGAGTCGTCCATGGGCATTCAACTATGGGGTTCGATCCATAACAGGATATCCATATCACTTTTTTCAGAAAGTATTTCGCACGGGTTATGGTTAACCCTTTGGGGATGAATGCCCATCATTTAAACTCAACCTTCGGAAACTAACTGATTTTTTCGACTTTGTGCGCGTTCGCCTTCTTTGATAGAATGGCTCTCCTTCGAAGGAACCTCCTCGTGACGCCAGATTGGCTAGACATTTTGGTTTGCCTTGCGGTTTTATCCGCACTTGGAGTCATGGCCCTTGCCACCGCAGCTCTACGCCGAATACGCGAAACATTCTCGGCTTCGCTCAGCGAAATGGCGGGACATCAAGTCCGCACGGCACAACGTATCGCCGAGTCTATTGCTCAACTTCAAAAACAGCAGGATTCCGCCACACAGCAAATCCGCGCCCTCGCCGACGAAGGCGTGCGCATGCAAAAAGAACTGTCGCTCATGACCCAGCGCCTTGACAGCGCCGGCAACGAACATATCCGCCAACGGCTAACGCTTCATTAGGACCTTTGTGCGTCAGCCTGCAGACGGCCTGCTGTAGTGGGGCCTTCTTCTGGGAAGACGCGCCGTCGAAAAAGGCTCTATCGCAGCCTGTTCGGACGCCGTCTTTTCCATACCGGCAACGCCGTTGTGCACCACGCCCCCGACTATGGCTTCAGGAAGCGTTATCAGGGCGCGCTCGGCACGCTCATCGCCTTCGCTCGCAGCCTTTACCCACCATGTAGCGGCCACGCGCAATCTCTTTTGATCGTCGCTGAATTTTTCCACGCCCAGATTCTTCTGATAACAGCACCCAAGGCTGTATTTTGCGGAAACGCTTCCGAGCTCGGCCGCCAGCTTCCACTCTTCAACGGCTTTGATGTACCACTTGATGGCATAAAATTCGCTACCTCGCTCAAAACGCTCGAAAGCAGACATTTCTTTCTCTGAATAAGTATTAAACGGCATATTATTCTCCGGTATCAAGTCTTTGTGAATTAAAGTTATCCTATACCAAATTTATACTTTCAGGTAAGCGATCTTTCGCTTTCCTTCAAGAAAACAGCCTGTTTTTGGTTAATTCGGCGTCAGGAACGATGCGAAATGCGATCGATCTCTTTTTGGACCAACCGATCAACTGTAGCGGGAAGGTTCTTGTCGAGCCATTCCTTCAGCAAGGGCCGCATGAGCTCGATGACCATATCTTCCAGCGTACGGTTGCCGTTTCCGAGGAAAGTGGCCGCCCCCATGCCCGCCGAAAGACGGTCTATTTCAACCGTATTTGCAAGCGATGAGAAGGTCGACGCCGCCGTATCGGCAACCGGTTCCGACACCAAGGGCTCCGAGGGAGCAATCGGTTCGGGAGGGGCGACGGGTTCGGGAGGAGCTACGGGTTCCGGTGCGGGTGGAGGTTCAGGTGGAGCAACCGGCTCCTCTGGAGCTTTAACGTCAACCACAGACCCATCCTCTTGAATTTCTTGCGTTAACTCAACAACCTCCTCAGGCTGAGGTTCAGGCTCGGGCTCCGGCGCGGCCTCGACGGGGGGCGCGTCGTCGGAAATAATCTTACGGATCGAGGCGAGAATTTCCTCCATCGATGGATCGGCGGGGTTAGCCGTATCGTCAGCCATTGGTTTCTCTCAGAACTGGGGAATCAACGAGAATCGGGAATGATGCAACAGCGGAGTTTATCGGTTTTTAACCTTGTTGCAAGGCAGAAACAAAAGGAAAAGCCTATATTTATAAAATAAGCCTTTTTTGCGGATATGTACCCTTTTTTCGTACGGGATTGAAAAAAACAAAAAATGCCGCAATCGGACATTCTTGTATTTCAACGTAAATTGGTGGTTGCGCTTCCTATTTACGACCTTTATACATACCCCCCGATTCCCTGGTAGCTCAGCGGTAGAGCAGGTGACTGTTAATCACCGGGTCGGCGGTTCGATCCCGTCCCAGGGAGCCATTCTTTCAAGCTTTTCCCGTATTCGCCGGATGGTCGGCATTCATTTCCCGAAAGCAAAACATTCCTGTCCATTACTGTTGCCATCGGGACGGTTATGTCTTCCCGCATGGAGGTCAAGCTAGGGCTGTACCCTTGTCTCCTGAATGGATGGCGATAAAAACTCGGAAGACGGCAAAATCTCTCTCATCCTGCCTCATGGAATCCGGAATGCCGTTTCTCATAAAAACGTCGACAAGAACGATATTCGGATCCTCTGGATGAGGTTTTGAGTTCGCGTCCTGTTTCGGGCGCTCACCCCCGCAACGACAAAAAGCCTCGCTCTGAAAACGGGGGGCCTTCGGGAACCCGCCCGTTTGGAGCTGTGGCCTTTTTTTACTTCTTCGAGGGCCGTTCCGACGCGGAAATCTTTCGCGGAGGCCTGTTTTTCCATCAAAAATCCGATAAACCGCTTGCCAATTCCCTCTGAGTGGCGACTATAGGGAATCTTATAATGATTTCGCTCATATTCTCATGACCTATGATCTTCCCACTCCCCTCGCCCGCGCAGTCATGCGCTTGGCTCCGGCTCCTTTCCTTCAACACGCCATCGACGCTCTGATGCGCCGGATGCGCAGCTCGCATCCCAAGCTTTTTTCCAACCTCGCACGGCTGGACGCGGCGACTGTTTTGATCGAACCTTCGGACGTTCCTCATCGGTTTGTCCTCGCTTTCGGTGGCAGCGAGTCTTCCCTAACTGTCGCGGATACGGCTGACGTCGGCTGCGATTCCCGCATCAAGGGGCGCCTTGGCGCTTTGCTCGACATGCTTGAGGGACGCAGCGACGGAGACAAGCTGTTTTTCTCGCGCGATATCGAAATCACGGGCGACACCGCCGTTATTGTTGGCCTTCGCAATACGCTGGATCGCGAAGAGATCAGCTTGATGGACGACGTAACGTCCATGTTCGGACCTTTCGCGCAACCGGCCCGGAAAATCATCTCTCTGGCCGATGCCGTCGCCGCGCGGGTCCATGAACGCTTCGAGATGGCCAGCGGGCCTTCCGCACTGGAAACCGAATGCGCCTCGCTTCGCGAAGAAAACGCCGAGCTGAAAAAACGGCTGGCGGAGGCAACAACGCGTAAACCGCGCAAAAAAGCGAGGGCAAAATGACCGTTTCGTATCTTGAGCTTGTCTGCCCGGCGGGAACTCCGGCGGCTTTGAAGACAGCCGTGGACGCAGGCGCGGATACCGTTTATTGCGGCTTCCGCAACCGCACCAACGCCCGCAACTATCCGGGCCTGAATTTCGATCAGGACGAATTGATCGAAGGCGTCGATTATGCCCATGCGCGCGGGCGCAAGGTTTTGGTCGCCATCAACACCTTTCCGCGCGCGGGCGAGGAAAAAATCTGGCACAAGGCCGTGGACGACGCCGCAGAGGCCAAGGCCGATGCCGTTATCATGGCCGATATCGGCGTTCTGGATTATGCGACAAAGCATCATCCGAAACTTCGCCGCCATCTGTCGGTTCAGGCGGCAGCCGCAAACGCTTTGTCGATTTCGTTCTTTCGGGACAGGTTCGACGTCAAGCGCGTGGTTTTGCCCCGCGTTCTGTCGATTGAGGATGTGGCGGCACTCATCAAAAAAACAAAGATTGAAACCGAGGTTTTCGCCTTCGGAAGCGTCGGGCCGATGTCGGAGGGACGCTGCTTTCTGTCGTCGTATATGACGGGGCTTTCGCCGACGACAGAGGGCGTTTGCGCTCCGGCCAGCCATGTGTCGTACAAGGAAGAAGGCGATTGCATCAAGTCTTGCCTCGGATGCGTGACACTGAACCAGTTCGCCAAGGACGAACCCGCTGCCTACCCCACCCCCTGCAAGGGACGGTATGTCGTGAGCGGCAACGCCAAGTATTTGTTCGAGGAGCCGATCGGGCTGAACGCTATCGATCT
>JAQUUS010000194.1 GCA_028693775.1 Alphaproteobacteria bacterium
ATGATGCAAACGTCGGTCGTGTTGAACTGGTGATCGATCACCGCGCCGTCGCCGACAAAGCCGCCGACGCGGACATAGCCTTTGATAAGCGGGGGAAGGCTGTTGTTGCCGCCGCGCGGATCGAGCTTCAGGTCTTCGAAAGCCGCATTGGGATCGAACGCTTCGCGCGGCAGGAGCTTCATGTCGACATAGCGTTCGGGCAGGGCCTTCGTGCGCAGGGCAGGTGGGGCCAGATGGTGATGATAGAGATAGGACAGAGGAATTTTCAGGGCTTCCGGATCGGTTCCCGGCAGGCTGGCGCAACCGAACATCAGCGCGACATTGTGGCTGGCGACATAGAGGCTGAGCCCCCTCCACAGGAGTTGCATAATGGGGCCCGTGCGGTATTCGGAATCGATGCAGGAGCGGCCCAGTTCGAGGATTTCGCCCGGATAGGCCTCAAGTTGCGAGATGTCGTATTCCGAGCTCGAATAAAAGCCGCCGCATTTCTTGGCCGCCTCGCGCCGGATCAGGCGATAGGTGCCGATAATGGGGTTTTTGTCCTTGCGCGAATGGTCGATGAGCAGCAAATGGTCGCAATGTTCGTCGTGTTTGTCGAAATCGCGCTTCAGCGCGGCCATTTCCGGGGTCGCGAGGGCCCCCATCTCTTCGTAGAAGGTCTTGTAACGAAGCTTCTGGGCTCCTTCGATATCCGCAGCCGTCTCGGCCAGGCGGACCTCGATGGCGCCAAGACGCAGGCTGATTTCGGCGCCCTCCGATAGTTTATGGATGGCTGCGCTCATAAGTATTTCCTTTTGTCAGGAGTGTTAGCAAGACCATAAAGCCATTGTGCAAAAAAATGACGCGGGCACAAGTGTTGGCTTTATTTTGTTCAATGGATTGAAAATAAACAAAATTGTGCCTTAACCCCCTTGTTTCCGGCCTTGTTTGGTTCTGGCCTTTTCCCAGAAAAAGACATATTTTTTCTGTTAGGTTCGCATTTCCGCTCCCAAAGGGGGCTTTTTCGGACAGGAAAGAGATATGCCGCAAATAGCTTTAGTAGACGACGACCGCAATATCTTAACCTCCGTGCAAATGGCGCTGGAAGCCGAGGGGTTCGAGGTTCGTATCTTCACGGACGGCGACGAAGCCCTGCGCGAGATCGTGCCCCGTCCGCCGGATCTGGCCGTGCTCGATATCAAAATGCCCCGCCTGAACGGGCTGGAGCTGTTGCAGCGCCTGAGGCAGAATCCCTCGACGGCGGGAATGCCCGTTATTTTCCTGACCTCGAAGGACGAGGAAATCGACGAAATCATGGGCCTGCGCATGGGCGCGGACGACTATATCAAAAAGCCGTTTTCGCAGCGTTTGCTGGTCGAGCGCATCCGTTCGCTCCTGCGCCGCGATCTCGCGCGCCAGCAACCGGCGGCGGCCGATCCGAACGTGATGATAGTGCGCGGCGAGCTCACGCTCGACAGCGCGCGTCATACCTGCCTGTGGAAGGGCAAGCCCGTCGAACTGACCGTGACCGAATTTCTTCTGGTCAAGGCCTTGGCCCAGCGGCCCGGCCATGTCAAAAACCGCGACCAGCTCATGGATGCGGCCTACGGCGAGTCGATTTATGTGGACGACCGCACGATCGACAGCCATATCAAGCGCCTGCGCAAGAAATTCAAGGACGCCGATCCGGATTTCTCGCAGATCGAAACCCTGTACGGCGTCGGCTACCGCTTTAAGGAATAGGCATTGCTCGATACGTTCCGCAAATGGATCTCCGGACGGTTCCTGAAGCATGCGGCGCAGGTGTCGCTGCTTGACCTCAAGCCGCCCGAAGATGCCGCTTCGCCGCTGCTCCGGCGAATTCTTGCGGTCAACGTTCTTGCGCTCGCCATCCTTGTGGGCGGCGTTTTGTATTTGGGCAATTATCAGGACCGCATCATCGCGACCGAGCTCAAGGAAATGGCGGCTCAGGCGCGCATCGTGGCCTCCGCCGTTGCCGAAAACGCGATTGTCGTGGACCGCAAGGACCGGCGTATCCTGTCGCCCCTTCTGGGCCGCATGATGGTGCGCCGCCTTGCAGAATCGACCGAGAACCGTACGCGCCTGTTCAGCGCGACGGAAACGGTTCTGGCCGACAGCCGCGTCCTTGTCGACCGGAACGCAAGGACGCAGCCCGACGAAACCGAGGAAGACATCGGCTCTGCCGGGTGGGGCGCGCGCGCGATTGCGGCGATTTTCGATGTGGTCGATCTGATCCACGAGCGCCGCGTCTATCCGCCCTACAACGACACCGTGTTCCAGAAGGGCAGCGCCTATAATGTGACCTCCAAGGCTTTGCGCGGCGAAACGGCCACGCAGGTCTGGGCGGCTTCGAGAGGCGGGCTTATCCTCGCCGTCGCCGTGCCCGTCGAAACCGCGCGCAAAAGGGTTCTGGGCGCCGTGATGATGTCGCGCTCCGACGTTTCCATCGACCGCGCCATCTACGACGTGCGCATCAATATCCTGCGCGTGTTTTTTATTACCCTGGGCATTACGATTTTGCTGTCGTTTTATCTTGCGCGTGCCATCGCAACGCCGCTTCGCCAGTTGGCCCGCGCGGCCGAGGTTCTGACGCGCGGCCAGATCGGGCAGACGGGCATTACGGGGTCGTCGGCTTTGTTGCGAAAGGGCATTCTTCCCGACATGACGGCGCGGCACGACGAAATCGGCGATCTTTCGGGGGCGCTTCGCGCCCTGACGGCGGCGCTGGCGCATCGCGTCGGCGACATCGAAAATTTCGCTGCCGACGTTTCGCACGAACTCAAAAATCCGCTGACCTCCCTGCGCAGCGCCATCGAAACCCTCGACCGCATGCAGGATCCTGCCGCGCGCCAGAAGCTGATGTTGATTATCCGCGATGACGTGGATCGCATGACGCGCCTGATTACGGATATTGCCAACGCCTCTCGCCTCGACGCCGAGCTCGGACGCGCCGAGTTCGAGCCCGTTGATATCGCCGCGAACCTTGCCCAGATCGAGAGCTATTACCGCCTCAACAGCGCCAAGGAAGGCCTTCCGTCGCGCATCGAGATCGAAAAAATGGGCGGCGATATGCTTGTGATGGGGGTGCGCGGGCGGTTGGCTCAGGTGTTCCAGAATTTGTTGGATAACGCGTTGTCGTTCTCGCCGCTCGACAAGCCCGTTCGCGTTTCGACAATGCGGGTGGGGCCCTATATCCGGATTACGGTGGAAGACAGCGGTCCGGGCATTCCCGAAAACAAGCTGGACGCCGTGTTCGACCGCTTCTACACCGAGCGCCCCAAGGCCGAGAAATTCGGGACGCATTCGGGCCTCGGCCTCAGCATTTCGAAGCAGATCGTCGAGGCTCACCAGGGACGCCTCTGGGCCGAGAACCGCAAAGACGAAAACGGCGCCATTATCGGGGCGCGTTTTGTGATGCAGCTTCCCGCGATGGCGGAGTAGGGATTATTTCGGTTCTGTCGGGCAGGCCGGAAGCGAGAAATATTTGCATTCGGGCGTGCAGGGCGCGAGGTTCAGGATCGTGGCCTCGGCGGCCGCCTTGTTCCAGTAACGTTGCGCGGCGACGGCTCCGGCAAGGGCCAGCACGCCCAGTATGGCCGTCACTGCGCGGGGCGTTTCGGAGACGACGCTATCGACGGCAAGGCTTGTGCAAGCAGAAGAGACGGTGGCGGCGACGAGTCCTCTGGGGCTGTATTTGCTTTCGATGAAGTATTTTTCGATGTTGTTTTCGCGCGAAATTGGGGTGACGCTGTCGACCGCGATTTCGGCTGCGGCGATGCGCCCGTGTTCATCGGCAAAGAGCAGGTACAGCGATGTGCTCATAAAGCAAAATATCGACAGAGAGGAAGGGCCGTTATAAGCCAGATTGAACAGTCCTCCTGCCGCAAAAAGAGCGGAGGCGCCGATAAG
>JAQUUS010000195.1 GCA_028693775.1 Alphaproteobacteria bacterium
CAGCCATGGATCGGGCAGGACAAGCGAAAGGACCGACGTTCGTTCGTGCAACTCGGCCCCAACCCGGCCGAGCCCGCGGGGAAACGTCCATTTTTGAAGGAACGGTTTTTAAAAGAAGGTTTTAAAAAGGAGCGAAAGAACAAATGTCCCCCCGACCCCCTTACTCCTGAGCCGAATAATTGGGAGCTTCCGCCGTAATCTGCACGTCATGCGGATGGCTTTCGCGAAGGCCTGCGCCGGTGATGCGCACCATATGGCTCCTGTTTTGCAGGTCGGCGATGGTGGCCGACCCGGTATAGCCCATGGCTGCGCGCAATCCGCCGATCATCTGATGAATGATGCTCTGAACGGGCCCCTTGTAGGGAACGCGCCCCTCGATGCCTTCCGGAACGAGCTTGTTGGGATCGGTATCTGCCTTTTGGAAATACCTGTCCGCCGAGCCCCCGGCCATGGCGCCGACGCTGCCCATGCCGCGATAGGATTTGTAGGAGCGGCCCTGATACATGATAACGTCGCCCGGAGCCTCGTCGGTTCCCGCGAACATCGAGCCCATCATCGCCGCATCCGCGCCAGCAGCAATCGCCTTGGCGATTTCGCCGGAATAGCGAATGCCGCCGTCCGCGATCACAGGAATGTTCTGCCTGTGGCAAACTTCCGAAACGTCCATAACGGCGGTCAACTGGGGCACGCCCACGCCCGCAATAATGCGTGTGGTGCAAATGGAGCCGGGGCCGATGCCGACCTTGACGGCATCTGCGCCCGCGTCAATAAGCGCGCGCGCGGCCTCGGCGGTGGCGATATTGCCCGCCATGACCTGCGTGGTCTGAGCCATTTTCTTGATGGTCTGAACCTGCTGCAAAACGCGCGAGGAATGCCCATGAGCGGTATCGACGCAAATAAGATCGACGCCCGCATCGATCAAAGCCTCTGCGCGAACGAGCCCGTCCGGCCCTGTCCCGACGGCGGCAGCGACGCGAAGCCTGCCTTTTTCGTCCTTGCAGGAGGTCGGGAAAGCCTGAGCTTTTTCAATATCCTTGACGGTAATGAGTCCGATGCAGCGATAGGCGTCGTCCACAACCAGAAGCTTCTCGATGCGATGCTTGTGAAGCAAAGCCTTGGCTTCTTCGTTGCTGACGTGCTCGCGAACGGTAATGACGTTACGCGTCATGAGCTCTGCGACGGGCTGTTGCATGTTGGAGGCGAAGCGAACGTCGCGGTTGGTAATAATGCCGACAAGCTTGCCCGAGGGTTTCTCGACGACCGGAATGCCCGAAATCCTGAAATCGGCCATAAGGCGCAAAATCTCGGCGAGCGGGGCGTCCGGGGTTGTGGTGATAGGATTGACAACCATGCCGGATTCGAAGCGCTTGACGCGGCGAACTTCCTCGGCCTGATCGCCGGGGGGCATATTGCGGTGAATGACGCCGATACCGCCCGCCTGAGCGAGCGCAATAGCCAGCCTGCTTTCGGTGACGGTGTCCATGGCGGCCGAAACGAGGGGAATGCTGAGCGAGATGGATTTCGTCAGGCGCGAGGAGGTCTGAACCTCCGAAGGCAAAACGGAGGAAGCGCGCGGCACGAGCAGCACGTCGTCAAAGGTTAAAGCTTCGCGGAGTTGCGCCATTTCAGTCACCATAGGTTCGCTGTTAATGGCACGCATCTATAAGACGGTCGGCAGCCTGAAGTAAAGACAATTCTCTGTGAGGGGTCAGTCTTTTTTCATCAAACGGTCTTCAAGGTCTTTAGCGGCCGTGAAAAAAGCGAGCTTGGCCTCTTCCGAAAAAGGATTTTCGCTTTGAATGGCGCGAAAGAGTTCGTCGGAGTCATAGCGGATCATCTCGACCATCTGTTGCATAAGCTCGTAAGTCTTGGTCGGAAAACGCATAGGGGGAAGATCGAGCGCGACGACAATTTTGCCGAGCATGTGGGTCAGGCCCTGAACGTAAGCGGCCTCGCGATCATGTTCTTCCGGGGTCACGGCAGTGACGCGCAGCCCGAGTTTTTCGGTGCAAAATCTGGCGACTCCCGCGCCGCGATCGCCGCGAACGTCGCAAACGGCGATATTGAGGCCCGAAATGCCGTTTTTGCCGGATTGAGGCCCGAAGAGAGGATGCGTGCCCACAATGGAAACGCTGGCGGGCAGAATGGACTGCATGGTGCGAACGGGCCTGATCTTGACCGAAGCGACGTCCACAACGAGCGCGTTGGTCTTGAGAAGCGGGGCGATATCGGTGAGAACGTCGTGCATTTTCTGAACCGGAACGGCCAGAACGACAATATCGCAAGCGGCGGCTGCGCCCAGATCGCCGCTGCAAGCCTTGAGCTCGCGGGCGAGAACGGTGGTGTCCACAAGAGCGTCGTGCAAAACGAGATCGAAATGCGGCGCGAGATGCTGTGCGGCGAAGGCGCCGAAGGAGCCTGCGCCAATAAGGCCCAAAGAATCTTTTTCCATATCGTTACCTCATCGCCGGGCGGATGCAGCAAGGAAAACCCCGCCAAGGCGAGGTTTGAACCTTTCGTCCGGGTTTCGTCAAGACAATCTTATTTTCGCCCGGCCTTGAGCGGCGCAGCATAGCCGCCCAGAGGAGCGAGATGTTGAAGCCTGCTGCCGAGCATGGCGCGCAAGCGGGAAAGGCGCGTATCGTTGCGTCCGACATAGCCCTCTGTTTCGACGAGATAGAGTGTCGGAGCGGAGCCGCCGCGTCCCATGGTCTGGGACAAAAGCTGGCGAACCTTGTATCCGGCCTTGCCGAAAAGGCGTTTCATCTCGCTTTCGGGCACATGGACGCATTGGAGCGCAAGGAAGCTGTAATCGTCGCCGGTCAGCTCCGGATAGAGTTTTCCAAGTACGAGCCCGTGAGGCAGGGACTTCCTGACATTCGAGCGCCCGGTCTTGAGATTTTCGAAAGGCATGGAGGCGAAAACGGTCAGAACGTTTTTCTTGTTGCTGGCCAGAAGGGGCCACCAGGCGTCTTTTTCGCCTTGTTTGGGGAAGGGGACAACCGCGATAGTGGCCTTTTCGGCGAGAACGGCCTTGACGGCCGCCGCTGCCGAAGGAAACTCGATAAGCGGCGTAAACGCGCCGTAATAGTCTCGGGCGAGGTCCCAGAGCTCGGGTCCCTTGGTCGGAACGGTGACCGCGACCTTAAGCCCGCCTTCCAGCAGGGTGAAGGAGGAGATCATTTCGCGCCAAAGACGCACCACGAGGCCCTCGGGAATTTTTCCCTGAGGACGGCCAACCAGGGCGCGGAGCATCTGGGCTTCGCGGCCCGGGCGGATATAAATGTGCTGTTTTCCCTTGAGCTTGCGAACCTGATCGATGACTTCCGCGCGTTCGCGCAAGAGATCGTGCATGATAAAATCGATTTTATCGATCTGGGCCCGCAAATCGGCCAAAGCCTGTTTGTCGGGATTTACGACGACTGATTTAAGCGACATTAGATTTATCCTGAGAGAGCTTAAGCCTTGTTGACGAACGAGAATAAGCCACAATCGAAGAAAAGTCCAAGATTCTCCGTACAAAAAAGGCCTCCTGCCGCAGGAAGGACCGAAAGAACAGGCATTAACGGGTGTTTTTTGCTTTCGCGCGAGCAGATGAGGCCTTGTAAGGCGGAGGATCGAAAACAGGCTTTTCCGCAAGCCCTAAAAAAGGGAGCCGGCTTTTTGAACAAGCTTGTTTTCAAGGCATGAAAGGAGTACCGGTGTGACGAACATTTTTGCAAAAATCCAAAACGCAATAAAATTCAGCATGTTGGCCCCATTTCTGGGCGGCGAGGCTGTTCTGGAATCGCTCTGTGCGAGCGTCTATAATTGCTCCCGGCCCCCATGTTTAAAGAGAAAAAATAATGAACACCGAATATAAACGCTTTCT
>JAQUUS010000196.1 GCA_028693775.1 Alphaproteobacteria bacterium
CGCCGTTGCTCTCGTGGGTTCAATCGTTGACTGTGTCAACGCAGACGACACGACCGCAATCGACGCCGGCGGATGGGTCGAAGCAAACGACAACGCAGTCGGGGGCACTGTCTCAGAAGCAGTCCTATCCGTTCGCGCAGCCGCAAATCGCAAGCCCTGCTTCCCCGTTCCCTGTATGAGGTTCTGGCGCGATTTTTCCGCATGCTCGCGGGCGGCCTCGTGATGGTCGGCGCGTTGATCCTCGCGCTGTCGCTGCTGTCCTACGATCCCTCCGATGCGTCATACAACACAGCCTCGAGCGTGGCCGAAGCCCCGATTCACAATTTGTTCGGCCTGTGGGGCGCACGGACCGCCGACCTCCTGTGGCAATATTTCGGCCTGGGCAGCTTCATCCTTCCGTTTGTCATCGGCGCATGGGGCTGGCGCATCGCCTCCGACCGAAGGATCGAAAAGCTGGGTTGGCGCCTGCTGGCTGCGCTAGGCGCGCTATCGACGGCCAGCATGACTCTGGCCGCCCTGAACGTCCCTGAACGCTGGGGCATCCGCCTCGACGGCCTAACGGGCCGAATGATCGAAGGCGGGATTGTTTCGCTTCTGCCGTTTTCATGGGGGCATTACGCACTGGCGCTGCTGTTCGCCATCGCAACCGTTTTCGGCATATACCTGTCGTGCGCCCTGACGTTCGACGAATGGTATTTCCTTGGCCGGACGCTTCGCAATCTTGCCGAACGAGCGCTTGAAGAAATACACAAAGGCCTGTGGTCGCTGTGGGCCCTTCTGCGCGGCGAAAAAGTCGAGGAAGACGATCTCGAAGACGACGAGCCCGAAGAAACCGAAGAAGAAGAAACCGAAGAGCCCGCCGAAGAGGAAGCAGAACCGGAAGAAGAGGAAGAAGAGCCCGCCGAAGAAACGGGCCGCAAGGAATCCAAAACCAAATCGAAAAAACCGGCGCGCGCGCCGCTCATCAAGCGCCCTGCGGCCACAGCGCGGCAATCGAGGCTGGCGCTGGACTACAACACCGAGCACCCGCTTCCGCCGCTGGACTTCCTGCACTGGCCCGAAAAAACGCGTCAGGAACTGATTTCGGAAGACACGCTGGAAAAGAACGCCAAGATTCTCGAAACCGTCCTCGAAGACTTCGGCGTCAACGGGCAAATCCTGAAAGTCAGCCCCGGCCCTGTCGTCACGCTCTACGAGCTCGAGCCCTCGCCGGGCACGCGCGCCTCGCGCGTCATCTCGCTGGCCGACGACATCGCGCGCAACATGAGCGCAGTCTCGGTCCGCGTCGCCACAATGCCGGGGCGCAACGTCATCGGCATCGAAATGCCGAACGCGAAGCGCGAAACGGTCTACTTGCGCGAACTTCACAGCTCCGGCGCCTACCGCGACACCAAAGCCGTCCTGCCGCTGGTCCTCGGCAAAGACATCGCCGGAGGCCCCGTCATCGCGGACCTGAGCAAAATGCCGCATCTCCTGATCGCCGGCACCACCGGATCGGGCAAATCGGTGGCGATCAACACCATGATCCTCTCGCTGCTGTATCATATGCCGCCGCAGAAGTGCCGCTTCATCATGATCGACCCCAAGATGCTGGAATTGTCGGTCTACGAAGGCATCCCCCACCTTCTGGCCCCGGTCGTGACGGAGCCCAAAAAAGCCATCCTGGCCCTGCGCTGGACGGTGCGCGAAATGGAAGAGCGTTACCGCGCCATGTCGAAGCTCGGCGTGCGCAACATCGACGGCTACAATTCGCGCCTGCGCGACGCGGCAAAGAACGGCGAGAACCTGATGCGCACGATTCAAACGGGCTTCGACCGCGAAACGGGCAAACCGATCTACGAAGAGCAGCCGCTTGACCTGACGGAACTTCCGTTCGTCGTGGTTATCGTCGACGAGATGGCTGACCTGATGATGGTGGCCGGGAAGGAAATCGAAGCCGCGATCCAAAGGCTGGCGCAAATGGCGCGCGCGGCAGGCATCCACCTCATCATGGCAACGCAGCGTCCGTCGGTCGATGTCATCACCGGAACCATCAAAGCGAACTTCCCGACGCGCATCAGCTTTCAGGTCACCTCGAAAATCGACAGCCGGACCATTCTCGGCGAGCAAGGAGCAGAACAGCTTCTGGGGCAAGGCGACATGCTCTACATGGCGGGCGGCGGACGCATCACCCGCGTTCACGGCCCGCTTGTCCGCGACGACGAGGTAGATCAAATCGTCAAGTTCCTGAAATCGCAAGGCGAGCCCGAATACCTCGACGAAGTTACGGAAGACGACGGAAGCGCCATCGGCGACGGAAGCGACATGTTCGGCGGCGGCAGCAACACAGGCGACGAGCTCTATGACAAAGCGGTCGATATCGTCCTGCGCGAGCGCAAGGCGTCAACGAGCTTCATTCAGCGCCAGCTTCAGATCGGCTACAACAAAGCCGCAACGCTGGTCGAGCGTATGGAAAAAGAAGGCCTGATCGGCCCCGCCTCCCCCACCGGCAAGCGCGAAATCTTCGGTCGCGACCAGAACGAGGAATAACGCACCGAAATCCCGGCGAACCGAAAAACGGAGTTTTCACAAAAGGAAAACCGGTTAACGAAACACGCATAAAACGAAAGCAATTAAATTTTCACACCCTTCCTCCCTTTGCTATAATCGAACGCCTTTAGAAAAACCTTTTTGAAGAAACCATGTTCAAAAAAAGTCATATCCAGACGATCCGCCGCCTTTTCCGCGACTCCAAAATCGAAGCGACCTCCGTTACCGGATCTGCCGCAGCCTTGGCGCTTGGAGTGACCTCCACCGCCATAGCCCTTAAAAACGGAGATACGAATCTGGCAGCCCTGAGCGGCTACGCAGTCCTCATGGATACTATTTTGTTGGCCGGATCCGTGCTGGCCGCAAAGTCAGCGCTCGCCAATCCCGACAGGAAAAAAGGTTCTTCGCTTCTCTCCGGCGCCAAAAGGCACCTGAAAGCGGCGCCGTTCGGTTTTGCCATTGCGAGCGCCATGCTGTGCGGAGGAGCCGTTGTTTCCCTCACCCAAAAAGATCTCCCCTCGGCGCTGACCGCGCTCAGCTATGCCGCGTTTGCCGCAAACGATCTCCTTTTGGGCGCGGCATGGAACAGACCGGACAGGCAAAAGCAAGCCGCCGCGCTCCCGGCGCTCTCAAAATAAGCTTTCCTTAATTCAGAAAGACGGCCCGCAGGGCACAAACCTGCCCGGACGGCTTGCACTTTTTGCAACCGCTTCGGACGGATGCTCTTCGCGATATTTTTTCAAGGCAAGAACGACGACAGGCCTGTCGGCCTGTTCCGCAAGCTCCTCGAGCGTTTGGCCGTTGCGGGTGGTCAAGGACAAATCGTGTCCGGGATGCTTCAGCAGCTCAAAAAAGAGTTCGTCCGAAGCCCGCCTGACATAAAGATCGCCCTTAAGGGCCTGCATCAAAGCGGTATCGCCCTCCCCGTTGACGGCATTGATCGCGGCATCCGAGCAGAACGGCACGAGCTCCCGCACAGCCTCCGCGCTTCCGCGCCGAACGGCGAGCATAATCGCATTGCGATCGAAATCATTCATGCGCTCAAGCCCGTCCGAAGCGGCAATGGGCAAAAGGTAGCGAAGAACGTCGTCTTTTCCGCTACTGGCCGCCTTCATAATCGCATCGTTCCCGTGATCGTCGAGCGCAACAAGCAGCTTCGGGCAGGCCACAACAAGATCGCGCACCACATCGAGATATCCCTTCAACGCAGGAACGGTCAAAAGATTGTTTCCGTAGAGATCCCAGCCCTCCAAAACCTCCTGAGAGCAATAAGGAAGGACTTTCCTGACGATCCCGGCATGCCCCTGCCGCGAAGCCAGATCAATG
>JAQUUS010000197.1 GCA_028693775.1 Alphaproteobacteria bacterium
TGCAACGACGCTGCCAGTTGTTCGG
The DNA here is from genome assembly GCA_028693775.1 of Alphaproteobacteria bacterium. Classification (GTDB taxonomy): domain Bacteria; phylum Pseudomonadota; class Alphaproteobacteria; order UBA9219; family UBA9219; genus CAIXLI01. The sequence continues at coordinate 26 of JAQUUS010000197.1, forward strand.
AAGTTGTTTCGTCCTATATGGCCGACACAGATTACGCGACCGTCTCAGCCTCGGACTGCTCCGACGCTGCCAGCTGTTCGGAAGTTGTTTCGTCGGATACGGGGAGCGTCAAAGATACCTCCGCAGTGTCCTCTTCGGATTGCACGGATGTGGGTTCGTCAGACGGTTCCAGTAAAACCGATTGCCAGATCCCAAGCTCTTCGGAAAGCTCGTCCGATACCGATTGCACGAGCAGCGAATGCGGTTTTGGCGGATGGTCGGCTCCGGTGGCGCTTGGGCTTCTCGCCCGTCCGGCGGCGCGGTTTGTAAACAAAGCCCGGTCGAGCCTTTCCCGTCTGACGCACGGCTAGGCAGTAAACGGCATAAAACCGGCAGCGCAATGCGTTGCCGGTTATCCGTTACCGTAACTTTGGATCAAGCTGCCGCAGACAAGGTACCATCCGTCGACAAGCACGAAAAAGACGATCTTGAACGGCAGTGAAATGATGGAAGGCGGAAGCATCATCATGCCCATCGACATCAGGATGGACGCCACGACCATGTCGATAATAAGGAAGGGCAGAAAGAGCAAAAAGCCGATTTCAAATGCGCGGCGCAGCTCCGAGATCATAAACGCCGGGATAAGCGCGCGAACGGGAACGTCCTCACTTGCTTCCTGTGCCTTGTCGTCCTTTTTGAGCGCATCGGTTTTCTGGGCGGCCTGAGCCTTGGCGGAAGCCTGGTCGTTGGCCTTGGCGATGTCCATGAAGAGGGCGATGTCTTTCGTTCGGGTGTGCTTCAGCATGAACTCCCGAATAGGCTCCATGGTCCGGTCGTAGGCCGTTTCTTCGTCGATCTGATTGTTCATCAACGGGCGAACGCCGCTTTCCCATGCGCGGTCGAGCGTCGGTTGCATAACGAACATGGTCAAAAACAGCGCGAGGCTAATGAGCACGACGTTGGGAGGAGTCGTCTGAGTGCCCATGGCCGTACGCAGAAAGGCGAGGACGACGATAATGCGGGTATAGCTTGTCACCATCACAAGGATGGAGGGGGCGAGCGAGAGGACGGTGACGAGGATAACGGTTTGGATAATACGGGACGTTGCGGTAGGGCCTTGCCCCATGTCGAAATTGATCGACTGTGCAAAAGCGTCGCCGGTCAGAAAAAACGCGATCAGGGCAACGAGAGCTCCGAACGGGAGCAGGGAATAAAATTTCGAAAAACGGGTCATGTACCGGAGCGGTCTTCAAGTGGAGAAAGATTCGTTTCGACGACACTATCACCTTCTCCGCCCAAGAGAAGCAAATGTTCGCGGTCGTCGCAGCGTACGATCACGCAGCGTCTTCTGGCGTCGAGAGGAAGGGTTTCGACGATTTTCATGCGGCGTTTGCTGGCTGTTTTGCCGCCCAGAGTAATGCCGCGCAGGCTGACATATTTGAGAATGCCGCCCATGGCGGCCAAGAGGGCGAACACAACGGCAAAAGCCGTAATGAGCTTGATCCAGGGAAAATCGTCCATCTAAAGATATCCTAGGCTTTTTTTGCGAGTTGGAAGGCAGTCATCTCGTTTTCGCAATCGCTGAGCTTGTTCAAAAGATCGTCCAGCTTTGCCAGACAGTCCTCCTGAAGCTCCGGAGGGGCTTCCTCGACGCGCGAGCAGAGGCGTGCAATGCGTTCGTCAAGATCGGCGATGTCGGGCATGTGGCCCTGATTGAGTATTTCGTGTACGGCAATGAGATACGAATCGATCGAATCGAATTCCTGTGTGAGCGAATCGCAGAGATCGGAAGGGGAGGCGGAGGACTGCATCATGCGTTTCCTTTGACGTTTGAGCCTGAAGCGATTCTCGCATTGGCCTCATAAACTTTTGCCAGGATTTCGGCCACTGCAACGATCGCTTCGCTGGGAATGGGAGTGTCGAGGTCGAGGGTGGCGAGCAATTCGGCCAAATCCGCGTCTTCGCGGACTTTGATGCCCTTATCGAACGCCATCTCAAGTATTTGTTCCGCTAGTTTTCCATAACCTGATGCTATAACCTTGGGAAGCGAGTCAGTTTTTTCGTTCTGCAAATCTCCGATGGTTCCCTTGAGGGCAACGGCAACGGCCCGACGCCCTAGCGGATAGATCGGTGATGTGTTAGACTGAAAGTCGGAATCATCTTCCATAAGGTTACAGTAGCTTAACTCCATACAAAGGGCAATTAACCTTTTGTTAACCATCAGGTTGGGATATTTTAGCCTTACAACGGCCAGTTCTTGGCGAGGTTTTCTCATGAGCTCGAGCATTTCAGGGATATTCGACCTTCTGACGTCGAAGATGTCGTATCTGAATCAAAAGCAGGGCGTCATTGCCGAAAACGTCGCGAACGTCGACACTCCCGGATACAAGCAGCTTGAACTGAAAGCCTTCAGCTTCAGCGATGCATTGAAAAAAGCGTCGGGGTCGATGGCCGTGACCAACCCGAAACACATTGTTCCCGCGTCGATGGCGGGGATGAATGCACAAACGACTCCCTCGAAGGACACCGAAGTGCTTCCCTCCGGAAATACGGTGGACATTGAGCAACAGATGGCCGAAGTTTCCAAAACGTCGGTCGAATATCAAACCATGACCGCCGTCTATCGCAAGATGGCCAATCTTTTTAGAGTTGCACTGAAGGGCGGCAACTCGTAAGGACGACTGAATGAGCGGCGATTTCTCCGATATCCTTGCTATTTCGGCCTCCGGGCTCAAAGCGCAGAATCAGCGCATGAAAATCATTGCCGAGAACGTTGCGAACGCCAACACGACCGCCAGCGCTCCGGGACAGAAGCCGTATCAGCGGCAAGTCATCACATTCAAAAAAGAATTCGACAAGGCCATCGGGGCCTACACCGTCAAAACGGCGGGCGTTCGCACCGATAACTCTGAGTTCGCAAAGAAATACGATCCGACGCACCCCGCCGCAGACACGCAAGGCTATGTTTTGCAGCCGAACGTGAATCCGTTGATCGAAACGATGGATATGAGCGAAGCGGGGCGTTCCTATCAGGCGAACATCGATGTCATCGCGGCTTCGCGCACGATGATCCTCAAAACGATAAGCCTGCTGCAATAAGGGAGATCAACATGGTTATGAATGCGTTGAACGCTGTATCTGCCTACAAGAAAAGCGGAACGTTGATGGATTCCGCAGGGCCGTCCTCCGTGTCGCAAACGGCAGGCGGCGAAGATTTCGGCAAAATGGTCAAAGGCTTTTTGGGCGAGGCCGTCGATTCTTTGCACGAAGGTGAAAAAGCCGCGACAGCGGCCGCGACGGGAAAAGCCGACATCGCGCAAGTCGTTACGGCGATTGACAATGCAGAGCTGGTGCTGACGGAAATCACGACGATCCGCGACAAAGTCATCAGCGCCTATCAGACGATCACAAGCGGCGCGATCTAGACCTTCGCGTTTATTTCAGGAAATCAAGCGACCTTGTTGACCCCGGCGCCTCGAATGTTCGACGCCGACGCGGTTGCAAGCGCGTTGTAGGTCGTGACGGGCGCTTGCACGGAAGCGGCAGCCGTTTCGACTTTTTCGGGCGCAGCAACTTTTGCCGCCGGAGCGGGGGTGGGGGAATGAGGCACTTGGGCAACCGCAGTGACGGGCGATATGTTTGTCATGCCTACCTCGTTGAAAAGAGTTCTTATTATGACGTTACTATAACGAAACAAGCTTAACGCTTCATGAAGAAGTCGCAAGGGCTGTCTTTAATTGACTGATATATAATATTTTTTATGACTCAACTGAACGGCGAATCTTCGTCTATCGATGCCAAAAAGATTCGCGGCCAGACTTGAAGCCTGACC
>JAQUUS010000198.1 GCA_028693775.1 Alphaproteobacteria bacterium
TCTTAACGGCGACTCCTGGAGCTTCGACAACTTCTCGGAATCTTCCTTTCATTCGTCGAAAAATCCTTTCAACGACGGCGACGATTATTCCGCCGCGCAGAATATTCCGGACAAGCCGGACCTTCGCTCTCATTTGCTCGAACAGGTCAATGTCGATTTTCCGGGCGCCGCAGACAGAATAATCGCCGTCGCCTTGATCGACCAGCTCGACGACGCGGGCTATCTCCCCGCAAACCTCGACGCGTTCAAGGAACAGCTCGGAGTCTCCCAGGACCATCTCGACTCCATTATCGGACGGCTTCAGCGCTTCGATCCTTGCGGCATTTTCGCTCGCTCGCTTCATGAATGCCTTGCGCTTCAGCTTTGCGAGAAAAACAGGCTCGATCCCGCCATGGGGCTTATGCTTCAGAATCTCGATCTTTTGGCCAAGCGCGAAAACGCCGCTCTCATGCGCGCCTGCAACGTCGGCCCCGAAGACCTTGCCGACATGATCGCGGAAATCCGCCAGCTCAATCCGAAACCGGCCACCGCTTTTTCTTCAGAGTTCGCCCCGCCCATCGTTCCGGACGTTTTTTTGCGGCCGCATCCCGGCAATATCTGGCATATCGAACTCAATACGGAAACGCTTCCGCGCGTTCTGGCCAACGAACGCTATTATGCCCAGATTCAGGCTTCGACTTCGCAGAAAACCGACAAGGAATACATCGCCGACCATTGGCAGCAGGCCAACTGGCTTATCAAGGCCATGCATCAGCGCGCCACGACCATTTTGAAAGTCGCCAGCGAAATCGTGCGCCAGCAGGACGCTTTCTTCGCAAAAGGCGTTCATCACCTCAAGCCCCTGATCCTCAAGGACATCGCAGAAGCCGTGGAAATGCATGAATCCACAGTCAGCCGCGTGACCCAGCACAAATACATCGCCACGCCGCGCGGCATCTTCGAACTCAAATACTTCTTTACCACAGCTCTTCCGCGCAGCGACGGCGGCGACGATATGTCTTCGGAAGCCGTGCGCGCCCGAATCCGCCACTTGATCGAAAACGAAAAGCCGACCGCCATTCTTTCGGACGACCTGCTTTCCATGACGCTTCGCGGCGAGGGTATCGATATCGCACGACGGACCGTCGCCAAGTATCGCGAGGCCATGCGCATTCCGACTTCCGCCCAACGGCGGCGCATGAAAAGATAGGGATTAACCATCCTTTCGGCTCGGCAAAGCATTTCCCGTTTTGACAAGGCGGCGAAGCCTTTTGTATCTTTCGCTCGCTTTTTGAAGACTTTTGCCGATCGGATATTTTATGACGCAGGATTACGAAGACGCGCACCGCAGGGCCAAAGCCGCTCAAAAGAAATTCGCCGATGTGGACGCCGCAGGCGAACGCTTTTTGAAGACGCTCGGAACGCCCCCCTCCCCTGCGCATTCGCTCAGAAAACTTCTCGACCGCTACTGGGGCTCGGTCGCCCGGGACGAAATCGTTCCCGCTTGCGAAAAAATTATCTCCGTTCTCAAGGAAAACGGCATCGACGAAAAACATCCGCTGGTTTTCAACGACGCCGACTCTTCCGTGTTTTTTGTCGCTACGCGATGCAAACAAGCAAGCTTTTGTGCATACGACACAGAACCGCGACTATCTTTACGTTCTGGACGGACCTCGCGAACTCCATATTCGCAGGATCTGGCGCGAATGGAAACGCTCACCCTGCTTTCCTGCAAAGGAAATTTGCGGCTCGCTCAAACGCGCGCGGGAAAAGGCCGACTGGATCTCGGAACTGCACGACGACACGGCCTCATGCCCGCAACGGCACAGCTTGAATTATTATAAAACGCACGGCTTCAAGACAGAGATCGATGCCGGATATGTGCTGGATTTTCATGAATCGGCAATTCCGGACGGCTTGAACATCGGCGCTTCGAAAAACGCCCCGCCTTCGGTTACCTATTCCGTTATGGGCTTTTCGGACCTCGAGGCGATTGCGAATTGCTATCTTGGAAGCGTCTTGTACGCGCTGGATCAGGACCTCCCCTTTTACAAGGCCGAACGGACAAACGCCAAAAACCGCCGCAGAAAAGACAAGCGGCCGCAGAACGGCTAGCGAAAAGGCGCTCTCTTCGCGATCTAGTTGTTTTTTACGGAAACCGCCGGATTGGCCGAGACCTTGACCGGCTGCGGCTGGGCGGCGTTTTGCTGATTGGGGTTCTTCTTAAGCAGGGACGCAAACTCGGCCTGAATATGCGACTGGCCGCTCTTGAACTGGGCCAGCTGCGCGCCTTCGAGAACGCGGCCCGCAGGCATCTTGACACTCAGCGGGTTGACTGTCTTGCCCTTTACATGCACTTCGAAGTGCAGATGAGGCCCCGTCGAACGGCCCGAACTTCCGACATAGGCAACCACTTCGCCCTGATTGACGCGCGCGCCGCGATAGAGACGCGGATTGAAACGGCTCATGTGGCCATAGATCGTTTGGATGCCCCGCGCATGGCGGATGCGCAAGTACCGGCCAAAACCGCCCTTGAACCCAAGCTCCTCGATGACGCCGGAACCAGCCGCAAAGATCGGCGTTCCCGTCGGCGCGCCGAAATCGACGCCTTTGTGCATTTTGCTGTATCCAAGCAGCGGATGCATGCGCATGCCGAACCCAGACGTTATGTGCGCCGCCGCAACAGGCGTACGCAAAAGGGCCCGGCGAACGCTGCGACCGCGCGCATCGAAATAATCGACCGTCTTGTCAATGAAGGTCACGCGGTAAATCGGCTTGATCTCGCCGCCGACACGCAGGGCGGCGTAGATGATCGCGCCTTCGCCTACGGGCTTGCCCTGAACCGTTTTCGGCTGGTCATATAGAATTTCGAACGTATCGCCGGGGCGAATGTCGCGCTGGAAGTCGATGCTGTGCGCGTATACCTTGATAAGAGTCGCCATGATGGCGTGCGGGATGCCCGCTCTTTCGCCCGCTTCGTAGACGCTGGACCGAATTTCGCCCTTCGCGGCAATGCGCTCGCGGACAATCGGGATCATTTTCGAGGTCGCCACAAACGCTGCGGCCCCGGTCGCCTCGCGCGAAATCGTGATTTCTCTCGCATCTTCGGGCTGGAACGTCGCGCCCGTGAAGACTTCGGACTGGGGAGTCCGGCTGAACGTCAGCGTGACGTCCTGCCCGGCTCTCAATTTCTGCATATTATAGACACGCGCCAGCGCGTTCATGGCGGCTGTCGCGTCCGCGTCCACGACGCCCGCATCTTCGAGCATTTCGGCAAACGTTTGGCCTTCGCCCACTTCGGCTATGCGCGTCGTTACGACCGGGGGAACGATGGCTTGTGAAACCGCTTTGTTAACCCTTGCGACCGCCTGTCCCGTCGCGGAATCAGCAACGGCCCGCACCGCATCCTCTACGGCCGGTACTGCACTCGCCGTTATGACGGCGGCTTGGCGCTTCCAGTAATGACCACTCAGCCCCACACTTAGAGCCAAGGTCCCAACCATGAGCATCCGAAAAACTGACGGGGTGCGCAATGAATCCGCGCGCACCAAACCTAAAGGAGATTTCAGCAAGATATACCTTTTGCTGGTTTCCATTCACTACCTTGGCCGGAAGGGTGTCCGCAAGCGCCCCTTCTGTCAACGACATTTTTTACTATCCACGGGTCATTCACCTTTCCTTTTTGGGTAACAGCTTGAACTCGTTTGTTTTAACTTTTGATAATCCACAAAATTTCTTTAGGCTCTTCAGTTGAGGTTAAAGTTTAACTGCGCAACTTTGTTGCTGAAAGCAATCGTGCGCACAATTTTATTTCCACCCTCTTCGAACGTACCGACCCCTC
>JAQUUS010000199.1 GCA_028693775.1 Alphaproteobacteria bacterium
GCCGTCGAATTTGTCGAAGATAAAGCCAAGGACGCGGTTGAATGCGCCCAGCGTTTCTTCGGGATCGGCGATGTAGTTCCAGTGGTTTTCGCCGTTCAGGTCGGGCAACTGCAATCCAACCGCCGTGTCGTGCACCAGATGCTTTTGCGGAAGCCGGTTCAGGATGTCGAAAAACTGCCGCGCGATTTTGTGGCCGGGGCGTTGCGCCCGTTCGGGGCAAAAGACGTCCGTTACGCCAAGCACGATGCCGATGTGCGGGAGGACGCGGCGGTAGTCCGACCGGTTTTCGGACAGGAGCGTGCGGTTCCCGGCGTTGGCTTGCTTGCTGGCTTCGTCGAGGTAGAGCATGTGGATCATTTGCGCGATCCCTACTTGCAGCCGCCGGTCGAGGATTTCGAGCTCGTCTGTTTTTGCTGTTTCTTCGTATCTGCCCAGCGTTGCGATGGTCATGCGGTAGCCTCCGGCCCGCATGCTTTTCGACAGATCCAGCATCGCGCGTTGCAGGCGTTCGGGCTGGAGGTCGTAGATTTTATGATTGCCGGATTCGTGCAACAGCTCAAACTGGCGCACCGCCGCCCAGTGCGCCGGGAAATGCTTCGGCTCGATGGCTTCGCCTTCCGCTTTCAGGCGTTCGAGCTTTTGTTTGAGGGCGCTTGGAAACCAGACGTCGTGGGTTCCCGCTTTTCCGATGCGTTGCAGGTATGAGAAACCCGCCGTTATTTTGCGGCCTGCGGGCTGGGGGGATTCGAAAAAGGTCCGGGCGAACGGTTCCGGTCTTATGCGCGAGAGAATCCTCGCGGGCGCGGCATGACTCATGGTTTGCTCCCTTCGCTGGCATGATCCAGATCAGGTTCGACGGGTATGATCTCAGCCCCAAACAAAGGGCACCCCGGTAAGGCTCAAATTATAAGCAGAAGATTCCAGCGTTGTCAGGACTTTTTTTCGGAAGGCTCGATGGGGCTCTCAGGGTTTTGATCCGCCAGCACTGTTCCGGCGAGATAGAGCGAACCGCAGATGAGGATGCGCGGGGGACGTGTGGCTGCGGGCTCTTGGGACAGGGTTTTGAGCGCTTCGCGGACGTTGGGGGAGGCTTGCGCAAACGTCAGGCCGATGCTTTGCGCTTCGCGCGCGAGGGCTTCGGCGGAGAAACTTAGCGGTTCGTTCGGGACCGGAACCGTTTGCAGGCGCGAGATGTTTTTGGCGAACGGCGACAGGAATTCGGACGGGGCTTTGGTTGTCAGCATGCCGAGCACGATGTGAAGCGGGCGCGGGGTTGCGCCGTCTTCTTCTTTCCATCGTTCGATTTGCCCGGCCAGTGCTTCGCCTGCGGAGTCGTTGTGTCCGCCGTCGAGCCAGACTTCCGCGCCCCGGGGGGCGAGGGCGTCAAGCCGCCCGCCTTGCAGGCGTTGGAGGCGGGCGGGCCATTCGACCGTTTGCAGGCCTTTGGCGTAAGCTTCTTCGGGCAGCGGTTGGGGAAGGGCCGACAGGGCGGCGATGGCGAGCGCGGCGTTCTGGATCTGGTGACGGCCCAAGAGCGCGGGATGGGGGAGGTCGAGCGTTCGCGTGGAGTCGGTGAAGCGGAAGCCGGATGGGGTTTCTTCGGCGATCCAGTTTTCTCTTTCGGTTAGCAATGGCGCGTGGATATTGGCGGCGGCGTCGCGCAGGGCGCGGAGGGCTCCGGGTTCGGGCTGATATGAGGTAAAACAGGGGACGCCTTCGCGCATGATGCCCGCTTTTTCTCGCGCGATCTTTTCGATGGTTTCGCCCAAGTATTCGCGGTGGTCGTAGGACAGGCGCGCGATGATCGAGGCGAGCGGTTTGTCGATGACGTTCGTTGCGTCGAGGCGGCCGCCGAGGCCCGTTTCGAGGATCGTGAAATCGGCGGGGTGCTTTGCGAACGCGTCGAACGCGGCGGCGGTCCATGCTTCGAAGTAGCTCACGCCGTGCGGGATCGCAAGGCTTTCGGCTTTTGCGAGGAGGGCGGCGAGCTCTTCTTCTTCGATGAGCTTTCCGGCGATGCGGATTCGTTCGTAGATGGTGACGAGGTGCGGCGATGTGTAGAGATGGACTTTGTAGCCCGCCGCTTCGAGGATGGCGCGCAGGAATGCGCAGGTCGATCCTTTGCCGTTCGTTCCGGCGACGTGGAAGACGGGCGGCAGCTTGTTTTGCGGATTGCCGAGCTTTTCGAGAAGGTCATGGTAGGCGGGCCTCAGGCTCAGGTCGATGTCCTTGCCGTAGGACGTGCGAAACCGTTCGATGATTTGTTCGGATGTATTGGACATTCGCTTTTATAGGGACAGGTGCCTCAAAAAACTTTTTATTTTTCAGTGGATACCACGACTTGGTGGGAATGAACAGGGCGGTTGCGGTGGACGGGGGGGGATAAAAAAGGCCGGATTTCCTGGAGAAAATCCGGCCCGTTTCGAGAAATTTCCCGGTTGGGAAGGTTACATGTTCAGCGTGTCGAAGTGCGCGGCGGTCGTTCTTGCCGACGGTTCCTTCGCATACTGGACCAATCCGGAAAATTCGTTCTTTGCAAGGTTGATCAGCCCTTCCGAAATCTGATTGTCGGAGGCTTTAACGAGCTTGGTGATTCTGCCCAGAAAATTGAGGCTCTCCTTGCCAAGTTCGCTGCTGATGCCGACCTTGACTTGCAGGCGCGAAGGATCGCCTTGATGCGTTGCCAGTTTGGCGAAGTCTTTTCCGCCGAACATGGCGACGATGCGCTCGCCCACTTCTTTCGACGAGACGAAGCCGGATATGTTATATCTGTATTCGCCTTTTTCGGCGGGCGTTCCTGTCAACATGCAGGGGATGTCGCTGTCCATGCCTGCTCCGCGAATAAACCATTGTTCAAAATCGCTCTTGGCCATTTAATTCTCCGTTATTAAAAAATCTGAATAAAAATAGAAACGTTTTGCTTATACGGCATTGTTTTGAAAGTAATAAATATATAAGTGCGGCAAACGGTTTGTTGAGGGGTAATTTGTTGGAATTCAAGGCTTATTTGTTTGGCGTCGCGTCGATCCAGCCTTTGTCGGTTTGTTGCCAGTAGGAGAGTTTGTGGCCCTCCTTGGCGGCTGCCGACCAGCGTTGCCGCGCGGCGGCGACCGCTTGAGGATCGTTGCCGTCGAAGAGATCGCAGACGCGCTCATAGTCATTCAGCTTGCTGCTGACCGCGCCGTCGGTCAGGAAAAGATATTCGGCGTTGTTGGGGCGTTCGTCTTCGGGCGTCAGCCAGACGGGCTGAAGCTCCGCGTTGCCGTCCTTGGCGTTGCCGTGGGGCAGGAATTTATCCGGCGCGTAGGTCCACAGGCTTTGAGTCAGGGCTTCCGCGCGCTCCGCAGAGCCCGTCATCACCACGGCGCGCAGGCCGCGCTCGACCGTTTTTTCGAGCAGCTCGGGCAGCGCGCGTTCCAGCGCCGTGTGCGTCAGGTGATAGAAGCGGATGTCCGTCATTGCGCTTCGAAGTTTTCGGCCACGAACCGGTCGAGCAGGCGGGCTCCGAACGCTGTCGCGCCTTTGGGGCAAAGCGGGGAGTCTTTGTCCTGCCATGCCGTTCCCGCGATATCGAGGTGCGCCCACGGCATTCCCTTGTCGATGAACCTCTCGATAAACTGCGCCGCTGTGATGCTTCCTGCGTCGCGCGAGCTTGCGATGTTTTTCATGTCGGCAATCTGGCTGTCGAGCCTTTTGTCGTAGACTTCGCCCATCGGGAAGCGCCACAGCTTTTCGGCGACGCCTTTTCCTGCTTTGGTCAGTTTTTCGGCAAGCGTGTCGTCGTTGCC
>JAQUUS010000200.1 GCA_028693775.1 Alphaproteobacteria bacterium
GCTTAAATTGCGTTAAAACAAAAACAACGCCGATGAGTTGCGTTGAGGAGATTTTGAATTGCCGGTTGATCAAACGCCCGATCATGAACTGATGCGACGGACGGCTTGCGGGGACTTGTGTGCCTATCGCGAACTCGTGGACAAGCATCTGAATCGCGGCGTGAAGGTTGCCGAGCGCATGCTCGGCAACCGGCAGGATGCAGAGGATGTGATGCAGGAAACATGCCTTAAGATTTGGAAGGAGGCCCCTCGCTGGAGGCCCGAAGCCAAATTTACGACATGGCTCTACAGAGTCCTGCTCAACGCTTGCCTTGATCGCAAACGCCGCGCCGCTCCTGTTATGACCGACAATCTTGAGGGGATCTTCGATACTCAACCGCTTGCCGAAGACATTCTGATCTGGAAAGAACGCTCGGATCAGGTCAAATGCGCTTTGCAGCTCTTGCCGGAACGTCAGCGCGCCGCGCTCGTTTTGAACTATTACGAAGAGCAGAGCAATCAGGACGCCGCAGACGCCATGGGCATCGCTTTGGGCGCCTATCAGCAGCTGCTTTTCCGCGCCAGACAGAAGATGAAAGATTACTTGCTGGGAGAAAGCTATGAAACAGCAAAAACAGGATCCTGATCTCGATCTCGAGCTCAGGCTCGCCGATTACCGGATCGCCGATCTTGCGGCCTCCGAACGGCAGGCCCTGCTCGATAAAATCATGGACGCCGCGCCGGTGCCCACGGCTCCCGCACCGACCCGCCCCAGCGTTACCTTGCGGGGATGGAGGAAAGGCTGGACTTTGGACGCCGCCGCTTTCGCCGCTGTCGCCCTGCTCGGGTTCTGGGTCGGCACAGCTCCCTCGCAGACGGTTCTGCTTTCGGGAACCGCTCAGACTATGGCTTCGACAAGCCAAGGTTACATGAATGAAATCGTATTTGGACCAACATCCTGGAAAGAGGTTAGCTTATGACTGATTGTTCTTTAAAAACCGGGGGGCGCGTTGCGTTGGTCGTATCCGTCGCCGCCAATATATTTCTTGTCGCTTTCGTTCTTGGCCGTTTGACCGTGGGCCAGCCGCCCGCAGCCGCTCCCGCAAACTTTCGCGGCATGATGCGCCCTCCTGCCGGACACATGATGCCCCCTCCGATGTTTGGGCCCTCAGACCTGTTCGGACCCGACGAGGTTCGCGCCGACGAAACGAGGATGCGCGAACATTTCGATAAAATGGATTCCCTTCGCAAGGCGTTTGCCTCTCAATTGCAGGCCGGGCCCGTTTCGAAAGACGACGTGCTCAAACACTTCGCCGACATCGACCAAGCCTTGGTTAATGTCAAAAAAGAGGCTCAGGAACGCGCCGCCGAAAAAATCAGCTCGATGTCGGACGATGACCGTTCGCATCTCGCTCAGACGTTGCTGCATCGTGGACAGGGTCCTTTTGGAAACGGTAAACCGGATAACATCCCCCCGGTCGGACCCAAAGCCCCTTAAGACGCCTGCTTCGCGTTCTTCAAGCGATGACGCAACATTAGGGCCGCTGCTGAGGCGGCCCTAATTGCATTCATGGTTAATTTCTGACTTTTTTTGTCATTAGTTTCTCATTCTTGGGGGTAAACTCGTTCATTCTTTAGACCCTGAATTGGATATCCTTTATGCCGAATAAAAAAACAATCTCCGCCTCCGACGCTTTGATGGAACAGGTCTCCAATCAAGTAAGCCCTTTGTTTTCAGATTTCACCGCCGCGAAAAAACAGGTGTTTGACCTGACAGCAAACGGCACACTCCACCTCCGCTTATCGACCAAGGGCGCCGTTGAAATCATCGAGGGTAAAAAGAACCAAATTGCAGTTGAGGTTGACGCGGATTCCAAGACGATCAATGAATTTATGCTCTATCAGCAACGGAATAGCATCTTTGCCGAACAGACAACTCCTTCTCCTGAACCTCTTGAAATAAAAACCGTCGCACAAAACAAATGCACAATCTCTATCAAAACGAAAAACCAGACCTTCAAAACCACGATTAAAGACAAGGTTGTCGTAACCTCAGGCGCAGAAAAGCACGATTGGAATCTTCCTTCGTCGCAAATGCCCAGAATACGGGTCGCCATGCCCGTTGGCACCAATCTGGATATTTCAATGGCAGGCGGGCTGTTCTTATCGAACGTCGATCATAAAACCGTCAAATTCGAGACGCCAAAGGGTTATACCATCGCCGGTTTAAAGGCCGAAAATCTGGATTATACTTGCAAGAGCAGAGGCTCCGATATCAAGGCCTTTATCAAAGACGGAGACGTGGACGCAACAATGGCCGAAGGCGGACGGCTCACCGTGTACGGTAATCCTGACAACGTCTTTGTTCAAAGCGGAAAGAACGCGCTGTTTCAACTTGCGGGCGATATTCTAGAAAGCGTCACCGTTATTGCCGATGGCGATTCCAGAGTCTATCACACCGGCGCTCTTCCGGAGCTTCAGACCGTAACCCGCAAAGGGAAAGCTGAAGTACACCTCGGCTTGCAATAACGTCCAGGGGAACGGGTTACTTGATCTCGCCCGTGCAGGTCGGCGCCTGGTTCGCGGCGATGTAGCAGTAGCTCACGCTGCCCGATGACGTATCGAGGCGAAACACGCCCGCGTTCGCGGCCGTGTTGCTGTGATGCATGAGCTGGTAGGGCCCTCCGGTATAGGCTTGCGCCGAGCCCCCGCGTCCGGCAACGAAAACACTCACGGCAATCAGGGCCGCTCCGACAAGTATCGCTTGCGTATTGGTCATCCTCTCCTCCTTGCATGAAGACTAGGCGTTTAGGCTTTTTTACTCACAATCGTTTGCTCGCCCCGCTTGGCGCTCCAGCTATCTTCGTCGCGGTCGCCGTAGAGCGCCATGCCGGGAAGATCCCTCTCCAGTAGCGCCAACAGTTTTTGCGCAACGGGCCGGAGCGACGGGTGAACAGTCTTGGCCGAACGAAGCTCGCCGATATAGACAACTTCGGGAACCGAATACGACGCGTGGACCAATGCTTGCGTTCCCATGGGGAAGTAATACTGCCTGAGCGCGGGCGATACCGGGACACCCTCCTTGGCCAAACCGGCTATGGCCGCAAACTGCGCATCGATCGACGCTTTGAGCTTCGAGAATTCCGGAGCGGGCATGTTGTCTTCCATCTGCTCCAGATACCACGGATGGAAACCGAAGCGACCGTCGATCAGCGGAACCTGACATACGCCGTTCCGGTGACGCTGCAAATCGCGGAACGAACCGAAATCGAGCAGGAACGCAAGATTGTATCGCCCGTAGGATTCGATCCGCCACGGCAGCGGCGCTGTTTTGGGACGCTCGGCGAGCAATGCGGCTTCGTTTTGCTTCAAAGCTTCGAGATCGACCGTGCCGGGACGCGCCAGAAGAGCTCCGCCGCGAATGGCGTCGAGCTCCGCCTCCGTAATGCCGAGACGGGAGATCACTTCGCTCGCGGAAACCACGCGGTCGCGCGCACCGAATTTGGCCATGTAGACGTCGGCAGGAGAAGCTGTCACGTCGATGTCTGTCGCCTTGAAGCTGTGCGGATACTTTTCGACCAGCTTTTGGAAGATTTTGGCTGCGACCTCGCGGACTTCGGGCAACGGGTGGTGCTTCAGGCGGCGAATGTGATCGCGCGCGGCACGGAGCGACGTTGTCCAGCTCAGCAGGGTTGTGGTTCCAAGGGGAAGCAACGAACGCGCGATGTCAAACGCGCGCGCATATAACGCGTTTAGCCAGACTTTCTCGGTTTTGTAT
>JAQUUS010000201.1 GCA_028693775.1 Alphaproteobacteria bacterium
TGAAGGCAAAGGTCGCAGAAATGCGCGGGCTTTTGGGCGCTCAAAAAATTACGCTGGACAGGCTTCCGGATGAGCTCAGGCGCGATTGGATTTCGGCGGACGGGCGCTGGCTGGTGGAGGCTTTGCCAAAGCGCGGGGCGGATAACAATCCGCGCGACCCGGATATGCTCAACCGCTTTATCGACGCCGTTCAAAAGGTCGCGCCGGAGGCATCGGGCACGCCCGTCTCGATCAGGGAGTCAGGGCGCACCATCGTTTCGGCTTTTGTTCATGCGGGAATTTATGGGTTGTCGGCGATTTGCCTTCTTGCTTTTTTCGTGTTGGGAAAAGTACGCGACGTTCTTGTGACCGTTTCTCCGCTGCTGCTTGCAGGCATTCTGACGCTCGCAACCATGACTCTTTTTAACCTGTCCTTAAACTTTGCCAACGTTATCGCCTTGCCGCTTTTGTTCAGTCTCGGCTTGTCCTATTCGGTTTATTTTGTTTTTCTGGCGCGGCAGGGGCGGCGCGACTTCCTTCAATCGAGCACTGCGCGCGCCGTTCTTTTCAGCGCCGCGACTACGCTCGTAGCCTTTGTTTCTTTAAGCTTTTCTTCACACACTGGCACTCGCGGCATGGGCGAATTATTAACTATTTCCCTGTTATATTCGCTGCTGTGCACATTCGTTGTGCTCCCCATATTGTATGGGTTCAGAAACAAAGATAGATTGGGTTAAGTTCTCGAATCACTTCTTTTGTCCGTTCTTTTCCACTCTCTTCGAGATGCATCATGAGTATTCGTCGCCTTCTTTTGACTCTCGCTCTTCTGACTCTTCCGGCTATGCTTCCCGCTTTCGCCGAACTTCCGAAATCTCCGGAAGCGCAGGCAGAGGCCATTGAGGTCAACGACCCTCTGGAGCCGGTGAACCGCGCCGTTTTCGACGTCAACGACTTTCTGGATCGCCTGCTGATCAAGCCGCTGACCGAACTCTATCGCTTCGCCATTCCGGATTATCTGCGCGAACGCATCGCCAATATTCTCTCGAACATGGGCGAACCTGTGATCTTCGCCAACAATCTCTTGCAGGGCGAAACAAGCCGCGCGGCCGTTACCGCTCAGCGTTTTGTCGTCAATACGACCGTCGGTCTGGCGGGTATGTATGAAGTGGCCGAAGATCTCGATCTCGCCAGGCAACCCGGCGATTTCGGTCAAACCCTGTATTCATGGGGACTCGGCAGCGGACCCTATATCGTCTTGCCGCTCTTTGGCCCGTCCAACATTCGCGATGCCATCGGACTCGGCGTCGACATGGTCATGTCGCCGTGGCAATGGATCGCTGCACGCGGCGGCCGCGCCGTCAAAAACGAAGTCGTTTATACGAGCTTCGCCGCAAACGGCTTGACGCGCCGCGAGGAAAATCTCGAGGCTTACGACGCCTTGCGCACCGGAGCCCTGGACTTCTACGCACAGATGCGCAGCATCTATCGTCAATACAGAAACAGACAACTGGGCATTCAGCCCGAAGATACGTCGCGCTTGTTTGACTTCATGGAATAACGCTTCGTTCTGTGACAATCAAACCGACGGACCGGCCCGCCTCGCGCGGGCCGATTCTTTTTTGGGCCTTGCTTTATTGCGACGATACAGCGCGGGATGTTTATGCGGCGCCGATCAGGGAAAGCCATCGGGCGCAGGCGGCGATATCTTGCCTGACCGCATTCAATCGGCCCTCCGTTATAGGGTCGGATCCCCATTTGCAGCTTTGCCAGAGTTGATCGAGCTCTGCCGCTTCGAACACAGCGTCGGCATCGGCGCGGCCTTCGAGCAAGACCAAGCCGAGCACAAGCGATCCCGAAACATTGCACGCTTCGCTGAGCCCTGTGAGCGCAAAGGCATCCAGCGCTTCGATATGCGCGCGCAGGACCGAAAGTGTCTCGGGCCGCTGGTCGACGGGAACGATACCGCTGCCAAGGCAAAATTCGGCTCCGAACCGCTCCTTGCACCAGTCCAGATACGGCTGCCAGACACGCGCTTCTTCCGCCACAAGCTCGGGCGGCTCGGATGCCCGCTGGCATAGAAGCTCGTTTCCGCCCATCCGCGCGAGGGAGGACACAATGTCGTCTTTTTGCGGGCCGGAAACGTCGATGGCTGTCAGCGCATATTGAGTCATGGGCATTTTGCGGACATCGGTTTTCAGGCCTTGCGCGGCGAACTCCTGCCCGATGGCCTCGGCCAAAGCGCGCGCGGGAACGATGAAGGGCAGGCCTTTGGGCGTTTCGAGCGGCTTGCCGCCGCGCACAACGGCAAACCCGTTGCCATCGGGAAGTATCATCAGATCGTTGAAGGGAGATGCCATTGTTTTTTTCCTATTCTTCTTCGTTTTCGTCGTCGCTGTCGCCAAAAAAGACGTTGCGCAAAAATCCCGGCGTCAGCAGGGAGCCCGGGTTGACCGAAATGCCGGGCGATGACAGCGGGCCCTTGATTTCGTAGGCCACCGCAAGGATGCCCTGATTTTCGCCGCCCGTCAGGAGGTCGCCGATAATCGGGATCGCGTTGATGACCTTGTTGATTTCGCTGAACGGGACCACCGTGCCCCTCAGCTTCGCTTCGCCGGAGTTCATGTCCACATCGCCTTCGATGTTGATGCCGACGGCCGCGCCTGTGGCATGGGTTTTCTCAAGCGAAATCGCGTCGCCCTTCCATGTGTATTGCCCTTTGAGCAGGCTGAAGCTGGCGCTGTTGGTCAGGATTCCCGTGATCCCGAACGGCGACGTCGCATTGAGCAGCAGCGCCAGAACCGGGAGGTTTGTGACCGTGAATTCCTTGATCTTGATGTTGCCTTTGATGATGCGCGCGTTCTCCGGGGTGCTCTTGCCCGTGACGATCAGCTTGCCGCCTTCGATCGTGTCGGTGAAGCCGAGCCCCGCCATTGCCGTTCCGAAGTCGTCGCAGAATATCGCAAACGTGCGCGTGCCGTCGGCTTTGGGAGTCAGCTCGATGCTCAGGGGAACGCCTTCGGACTCGCCGTGAAAATCGATAGACCGCCAGCCCGCCTTGTCGCGCGCCGCAAAAACATGCGCCTTGTCGATTATGCCCGTTTCGGACGTATAGAGCTTGTCGATTTTGATGCGGTATTCCTTGGGGCGCGGATCTTCTTTTCCGGGATCGTTGCCGCCTCTCAGCCCCGATACGTCAAGCGACGTTCCGGTCGCATCGAGCCGGAGCGCGCCGTCTTTGCCGAAACTCTGGGCGAACTCAAGCGACGCGTTTGTGCGGCCAAGGACAAGCTTGGGAAAACTGAACGACAGGAGCTGCGACATGTCGGACGACAGGGTTGCGTTTCCTGTGGCCGATACATCCGATCCGCGCAGCGTTATGGGCGCTATGCGCACCGGCTCGCCGTCCGGCGCTGTGGCGGTAAATTTCAGGACTGCACGCTCCCTTGCCGGTTTTTTCCATTTCAGCATATCGACGTTCAGCGCCGCAGGAGTCATATCGACCGTGCCGGAGATTACCGTTTTCGTTTTCGACGGCTTGCTCATCTCAATCGAGACGTTGACCGGGCCTTTGGTTCCCTCGAACGCGTCAACGCCCAGATTCTTCCATTGCTCGCCGCGCACGGATCCGGTGGCTGTCACATGCCGGTAGGGACTGCCGGGTTTTTGCTCGAAGTTTTCGTCCCAGACGATATCGAAAGGCGCTTTGCCGAGCCCCGCACGGCCCTTGAGCCGGAAGCCGCCGGAATCAACTTCCAGCGTG
>JAQUUS010000202.1 GCA_028693775.1 Alphaproteobacteria bacterium
GATGACGGGCGAAACCGATTTTCTGCTAAAAATCGTGGCGGAAGACTGGGAAGCGTTCCAAAAGTTCGTCACGACGCAAGTCACGTCCGCACCGAATGTCGCGCACATCAAATCGATGCCCGCCATGCGGCGCATGAAATACGCGCCCGGCGTGCCGTTCGATCTGGCCGACTAAGCCCTCAACGAAAGCAAAACTTTATCGACGCGGCGTCCGTCCATATCGACGACCTCGAAGCGTGCGCCCTGCCATGTCAAAACGTCGCCTTCTGCCGGAACGCGTCCGAGTCCGTCGAGCATAAAGCCCGCTATGGTTTCGAAGTTGGCATAAACGCGCATATTCTTGAGGCCGGTCAAAGCTTCGACCTCATCGACCGGCATCATGCCGTCGATCAGCCAGCTGCCGTCCTTGCGAAGAACGGGCTTGGCAACGGCATCCTGCCCGCGTCCGGGCAATCCGCCGGTCACGGATTCAATGATATCCGTAATTGTCACAAGCCCCTCAACGCTGCCGTATTCGTCGACAACGATGGCGAGATGCTGTTTTTCGCGTTTGAGCTGCTCCAGAAGCCGCAGAACGGGCGTCGTGTCCGGAACGATCAGCGGGGCGCGCATCACAGGCCCCAGAGAAAGAGAAAGCCCGTCGAAACTGGCATTGAGCAAATCCTTGGCATGAACGATGCCCAAAATCTCCCCCATATCGCCGCGCGCGACAGGAAAGCGGCTATAGCCGCTTGAGCGAATGATGTTCCGCTGTTCGCAAACGGGATCGTCGATATCGAGCCAAACCATATCGACGCGAGGCGTCATGATGGAACGAACCGAGCGATCGGCCAAGCGCATCACGCCCTCGAGCATATCGCGCTCGGCAGGTTTCAAAGCGCCGGATTCAGTCCCCTCCGCAATAACATCCTTGACCTCATCTTCGGTCACGCCCTTGTCCGGAGCGCCGCAAAGCCCAAGCATGCGCAAAACCATATCGGTCGAAACGGAGAGAAGCCAAACGATAGGCGCGGCGACCCGCGCAATCAGCTCCATCACATAAGCCACGCGCACGGCAATGGGCTCCGCGTAAGCCTGCGCGATCCTTTTGGGAACGAGTTCGCCGATCACAAGGCTAAGATAAGTAATGGAAATGACGGTCAAGGCCAGTGCGACGGCATACCCTTTCCCCGCCATCCACGGCAAAGTGTTCAGATAGTCGCCAAGCTTGCCCGAAAGCGTGGCACCGCTGAAAGCGCCGATAAAAATGCTGTTAAGAGTGAGGCCGATCTGAACCGTCGAAAAAAAGGAGGACGGAGCATCGCTGATATCGAGCACCAGCTGTGCGCCCTCATTGTTCTCCTCGGCAAGCTGGCGAATACGCCCGCGCTTGGCCAAAACGATGGCCATTTCGGACATGGCAAAAAAACCGTTCATAAGAACGAGGAGAAAAATAATGCCGATTTCGGCGCCTAAAGACACAAGAAAAGACCTCTCAGCCCAAACGAGAGATAAAGCTTAATGCATCCGCGCATCAAAAGAAACAAGTTTGCCGAAACAAAAAAAGCACCGCAGAGCGCGGTGCTTTTTTGCCTGTGGCCGTCTTAATCGAGAGGAACGACAAGGCGAACGTTCATAACGTTTCCGCCGAAATCGTTGTGCGTGGTAATATTGAAATTGTAGGTTGCCTCAACGCTGACGGGCCCGAAATTATACCCGAGAATAGGTCCCATGCCGTAGCCGAGACGAGTTTTTCCGGGCAACTTGACGCCGTTGAGCTTGTCCTTGTTGACCTGATTTTGCTGATACGCACCCAGACCGACGGTCCACTTGCCGAGATTTTTCGTAACCGTGTATTCGGCGTTAAAGATGTTGCCGGAGTCGTAATTGGTCTTGGTGTCCTTGAGATTGTAGTCGAAGGACAAATCGACGCTGAAGTTCCAGCCGTCATGCAGCCAGCTGACGCCGAGTCTCGGCTCGAGGGTCCAAAAGCTGTTGCCGGAGCCAACGCCGCCGTCCGTGCGCGGATGAGCGGGCGACGAACTCGCATCGTCGACATAAACGGCAAGGCCTGTCTTGACATGGAACCCGCCGGGCAAAGCCCAGGACAAAAGCCCGGGAACCACAACGGTGTTATAAGTGCCCCAATGCCCGTTTCCCGAAGCGACGCCGGGTCCCGAAAGGCTGGTAAAATCGAAAGGCTGGGCAATGGCAACGGCATAGTCCGCGCCAAGAACCTTGAAGCCGGGGTTCCAGATAACGATAGGAACGTCGACATAGCCGTCGAGCTTATAGCCCATATACTTTCCGCGGCCGTCGTATTCCTTCCACGAAACGAAATAGGAATTATTGATAAAATAGACTCCCTTCGGAGGAACCATGCCCGCAATGAGGCCCTCATCGGTGCCGCGCAAATGCGGGTTCCAAAGCTGCTCTGCAAAAGCGCCGCCAGCGGACAAAGCGAGAGCGGATGCCAAAACGGATGCACAAATTATTTTTTTCATTTGTATCTCTGCTGTTATGGGTTTGAAGCGCTGCATACAATTGCGCGCGGGAGTAGATACGACTCCCCGAAAAAAGAAAAGGCCCTTGAGGCCGATTCTCAACAAAAAACGATAATACGTTGTCCTAAAACAACATTTTAACGATATCTTCGGGCGTTTTGCCCTCGGCGCGCAAATCCCTGAGGGTCGCGGACCGGTCGCGCTTGGCATATCTCTTTCCGGAAGAATCGGTCAAAAGCCTGTGATGATGATACTCCGGAGTGTCATACCCCAAAAGTGCCTGTAACAAACGATGCACATGCGTGGACGAAAACAAATCCTCCCCGCGGGTCACAAGCGAAACGCCCTGCAAGGCGTCGTCAACGGTCACGCTTAAATGATAGCTGGCCGGAACGTCCTTGCGGGCCAGAACGACGTCGCCGAAAATCTGCGGCAAAGCCTCGACCTTGCCGCGGCTCCGATCGACCCACGACAAAGGCCCCGCCTGCTTGGCCGCCGCCTCGACATCGAGGCGCCATGTGGCAGGCTCGCCCGAAGCAAGGCGCGCCGCTCTCTCATCCTTGGAAAGAGCGCGGCAAGTCCCCGGATAAATCACGGTGCCGTCCTCCGGATGAGGCGCAAGGCCCGAGCGCAGCGCGTCCCGCTCGATCTCGCGGCGGGTACAAAAGCAGGGATAAACGAGCCCCATCTCCTTGAGCTTGTCGAGAGCGGCGGCATAGTCCGCCATATGCTCCGACTGCCTGCGCGCAGGTTTCGGCCAATCGAGTCCGAGCCACGCGAGATCCTCCAGAATTGCATCCGTAAATTCTGGTTTGCAGCGTGAGGAATCGATATCCTCGATACGAAGGAAAAAAGTACCGCCGTTCGCCGAACGAAAAGCCGACAACGCCGAAAAGGCGTGGCCCAAATGAAGATAACCGGTAGGACTTGGAGCGAAGCGTGTAACGACCATGGAGCGACAAGATAAGGTGACAGACCCAAGACTTGTGCCGTTCTCAGCTACAGATGTCAATTCCGCATTAAGAAAGGCGCGGCGAGTTCGAAGGAAGATATTTTTTGGCCTTCATAATAAGCTCGACCGAACGGATGGCCCCGGCAGTGCACACGCCCGCCGAGCACGCAAGACTATAAGCGGCATCGGTATAGCCGTCCCTGTAACAGATCCCGGCAGCCCCCAGACAAAAGAGCCCCGTAACGACCGACGCGCCCAAAAAAACCTTTCCGCGCCCATAAGCCTGCTTTGG
>JAQUUS010000203.1 GCA_028693775.1 Alphaproteobacteria bacterium
GCCCACGTTCACGATGCCGATCAGATTCGAGGCGATTTCATGCGCGCTGTTGCCCTTGCCCGCAAGGCGGACATAAACGCCGCCGTTGCCGGTTAGAAACGCCTTCATTCCCCAGAGGTTTTGCACATCGCCGAGTTCGACGCCGTCCGCGATCAATCCGAAATCGAACCGCGCGACGGGCGCGGTCGCATCCAGCACCATGCGAAGCTCGACAGGCGCGCGTCCCAGATAGGCCTTCACGGGCGCAAGAGTCAGGTAGCCCCGCGACAGGATCAGGCGCGCCTCGATGCCCGTCAAAACGTTGAGGCCAAGAGGAAGCTCATCGATGGATATGGCCAAATCAACATCGGCCGCACGCAACTTGTCGAGCGGCAGCGGGTTGGCGCTGAATATGAGGGCGTTCGGATCGACCCCGGGTTCGACCACCGGCCTCTGCCCGGCCTCGTTGACGATCCGGACCTTGAAGTTCGCGGAATTGAACCGCTTGCTGGCGACGTTGCCATGCAAAATCAGGCGGCCCGACCTCCATGTGGCGTCCAGCGCGCCGCCGAACCGGGTTTCGCCGACAGCCGCTTCGTAGGCCTGAAATTCCGCCCGGCCTCCTGCCAGATCCACCGTTCCGATAGCCGCAAAATTCAGGCCGTCGTAGATGCCCGCCGCGTCGATAGAGAACGGATCCCGCCCAAACAGGTCTTTTTTGTTCGTGCGGATGTCGGCGATAAACGGCGCCCTGTTCAGGCGGCCCTTGGCGTTCAGATTCACGCTCGAACCGTCCATTTTTAGCGTGAGCGTTTCGATCTCGGCGTTTGTGTGCGCGCCGCCCGCCTTCAGGCGCACGATGCGGCTGTTGACGATCTTTAGGAGATCCACGCTCAGGAATTCACGCTCGCGCGAAACGCCTTCCGCCTCGCCCAGAATCCAGTTGCTTTTGCCTTCGGCGTTCGTCTCGAACAGGATATCGGCGTTTTCGATCGAAAGCTCCTTGATCGGCAAATAGCCCTTGAACAGGCACAGCGTGTCCATCCCGAGCTCCACCCTGCCGATCCCGGCAAGCAGCGGCCTGCTGGCCGGGCCCTTGTTGACCACCGCCACGTCGCGCGCCGAGATCCGGATGCCGTCGAACCCCGCAGAAAAATCGACAGGCCCGTTCTGCCGCACCTCGCGGCCCAGAACGGCGTAGAGCATCTGGCTGAGCTGCGGTTTGTATTTGTTGGCATCGACCGTGCGCACGAGCAGCGCAAACGCCGCAAAGGCCGCAACGGCGATCGCAAAATATTCCAAAAGTCTTTTCAGGCTCACCTTGCGCACATCAATCCTCGCCCTGCTCTGAAAAACGCGCCTTCGCGGAGGCGTCGAACCCGAACCATTTCCATGTCTTGCGCATCTCGGCGTTGAGGGGAGCCGAGACGTCGATCAACCCTTTTCTCGGATGAGGGATGATTAATCTTCGCGCGTGCAGATGCAAGCCCTTGCCGAGTTCGCCCCCTGGAAAGCCTTCGGGCATCGGCTTGCCGTAGACCGGGTCGCCCAGAAGCGGCGTTCCGATATGCGCCATATGGACGCGAAGCTGGTGCGTGCGCCCCGTCAGCGGCCACAGCGCCACAAACGCGGCGCGCAATTCCGCGCGGTCGACCACTTCGTACAAACTCGCCGAACGCTTGGCGCTCTCGTCGTCCTTGCCGGCCACGATCATTTTCTCGCCACGCCGGGACAGCAGCGTTTCGATCTTTCCGCGTTCCGGCTTGGGAACGCCGAGCGAAAGTCCCCAATAGATTTTCTGAGTGTCGCGGTACCGGAAGGATTCGGTCAGCCGCGCAGCCGCAAACGGCGTGCGCGCAATCAGAAGAACCCCGCTCGTGTCGCGGTCAAGGCGGTGCACAAGTTTCGGCTTGCCGTGCTTGCCTTCCGCAAGCGAGGCCAGCATGGCGTCGATGCTCGTTTTCAGGCCCGTTCCGCCCTGAACGGCGAGGCCCGCAGGCTTGTTGAGGACGAGGACGTCGGCGTCCTCGAACAAAATCATCTTCTTCAGGTCGGCGGCGTCGTGCGGCGCGCTTTGGGCCTTGGCTCCCGGCCTGGAGGTCAGATCCGCGACTTGCGGAGGTACCCGAATCTCCTGCCCTTCTTCGAGCCGAGTCGCGGCTTCGGCGCGGCGTCCGCCCACGCGGACCTGTCCCGTGCGCAATAATTTTTCCAGCTGGCCGTGACTAACCCCCGGAAAATGCCTCTTAAACCAACGATCCAGCCGAATCCCGGCCTCGTCGCTTTCGACGACGCCGTTTTGCCGTTTGGACATGGGAAAACCTGTGTTAGACATTTCCGGTTGCCGTTCCTTACCTTCGCCCCTGTTTTTACGATGCCTTTCACGCACCGCCATTTGATCGACACGGAGGCTTTGTCGAGAGCCGATATTGAAATTATTCTCGATCGCGCCGCCGGTTATGCCGAACAGAATCGCAGCAAAAATAAAAAAAACGATAAATTTAACGGAAAAACTTCCGTTAACCTCTTCTTTGAAGATTCGACGCGCACGCGCACGTCATTCGAAATCGCCGCCAAAAGGCTGGGCATGGACACTGTGTGCGTCCCCGTCGCGCAAAGCTCTATTTCCAAAGGGGAAACTCTGCTCGACACGGCCCTGAACCTCGACGCCATGCAGATCGACACCCTGATCCTGCGCCACACGCAGGACGATGCGGCCCAGCTTGTTTCCGCACGCGTCAAGGCCCACGTCATTAACGCCGGAAACGGCAAGCGCGCCCATCCCACGCAGGCCCTTCTCGACGCCATGGCCATTTTGCGGCGGCGCGGCAGCCTCGACAACCTGACCGTCGCCATTTGCGGCGATATCGCGCGAAGCCGCGTGGCGCGCTCGAACATTCGCCTCTTCAAGAAATTCGGCGCAGACGTCCGTGTGATCGCGCCGGATTATTTCATGTCCGACGACTTCAACGCTCTGGGCGTGGGCATTCATACCGATCTCAAATCGGGCATCGCGGGCGCGGACGCCATCATCATGCTTCGCATCCAGCACGAGCGCGACGGCCTGGGCATCGATTTCTCCAAAGTCGCCCAAAACTATATTTCCGACTTCCAGCTCGATCACGAAAAACTCAAGGCCGCAAAGCCCGATGCGCTGGTGCTTCATCCCGGCCCCGTCAACCGGGGCGTCGAACTGACCGACGAACTCGCCGACGATCCCGAACACAGCGTAATTCTCGAACAGGTCGAGCTAGGCGTCGCCGTCCGCATGGCCGTTATCGATCTTCTTCTCTCACAGGACTGATACATGTCTCACGCTCCCATCGTTATTCTCCTCGCCTACTTTCTGGGCTCGATCCCCTTTGGGCTGCTGTTGACCCGCCTCGCCGGATACGGCGACATCCGCAAGATCGGTTCGGGCAATATCGGCGCGACGAACGTTTTGCGTACCGGCAACAAAAAACTCGCCGCAGCCGTTTTGCTTCTCGACGCGCTCAAGGGCGTCGCCGCCGTGAAAATCGCCCTCGCCGTCGATCCGAACATCGGCGGCATTGCGGCCCTCAATGCCGTTGTGGGCCATATGTTCCCCTTCTGGCTCAAGTTCGAAGGCGGCAAGGGCGTGGCCACAAGCATCGGCGTCATTACCGCCCTCAACTGGCCCACAGGCCTTCTCGCCATGGGCGTCTGGCTGCCTATCGTTTTCCTTCTGCGCATCTCGTCCCTCGCAG
>JAQUUS010000204.1 GCA_028693775.1 Alphaproteobacteria bacterium
CGTGTCGGCATAGTGCGGGCACGCGTCGCTTTGGGCCGAGTAGACAATCCAGCATTCTTTCATGAGATCCTCCTGAAGGCGCTGTTGGCCGGGACCTCATTGTTCCAGAAAGCGGGGCCGGGCACAATGCCTCCCGGAAGACGCTGCCTAGGGGGCTGGATTCAGGCGCTTTTTCGGGCGGTTGCCGTCGGCGGGGCGCGGGCGGAGGACGCCGCGCGAATACTCGTCGAGCGCATTCCAGACGTTGTCTTTTTGCTTGGGCGTGTAGCGCTGCGTTTTCATTGTCAGGTCGATCACGTCTTCTGCGAGCTCGCCGAAGTCGTCTTCGAGATAGACGACTTTGCTCATGTCGACCGCGCCCACGAAGATCGAGCCGGGGTAGCGGCTTCTGGGCTTTTCGGAAATCTCGGTGAAGATCAGGAGCTCGCCTTTCGCGTTGCAGATCACGTTGCGGTTTTGTTTCGCTCCGTCCGGTTTTTGGGTGTCGAGCGCTGCCGAATAAAAAAGGAATTTGGGCGGCTGGGGCGGTATGTCCGGCTTTGGGGGTTCTTCGGCTGCGATGCCGACGTCTTTTCGTATTCTTTCGATCTGCGGCGCGCAGGCGCTGATGGAGGGCGGGACGCCGGGGCGCGAAGGACGAAAAGGACGAACGGTCATTTTATTTCTTGAGCCACTCTTTGAGCTGGCCGTATTCGGGATCTTGCGCGCCGACAAAATTGTGCCGTACGAGAAAATCGATAAGGACCATGCCGCAATTGAATTTGAAATCGTTCGTATTTTTCACTAATTCTGCGGCTTGTGCAAGTGGCATCAGGGTAAACGAGGCCACTTCTCCGTCGGTGTTGCGCGGGACGAAGCTTTCGGGGAGTTCGAGGTCGTAGAGAAACAGCGTGTCCGTGCGCAGGCCGTCGGGAAGCTCGAGTTTATAGTTAATTTCCCGCACAAGCTTTGCCGTCAGGGCCAGCGGGGCGTCGATGCCTGCTTCTTCCTTCGCTTCCTTGCAGAGATTCTCTTCGATCGAGATGCCGATGGGGTTGCCTCCGCCGATCATGTTGTCCAGCTTTCCGGGCTCGACTTGCCGGTTTGCTGCCCGCTTGCCGATCCACAGATGGATGCCGTTCGCTTTGCGCACGAAGCCGTTGACGTGCAGGCCCCAGGCGCGCACGCCAAACCACGGAACGGCGGCGCGGTCGATTTGCGCCACGGGCTCGTCGCCGTAGGCGCGGACAATCGGGTAGAGTTCGTCGCGCAGAGACTTGCCGGTTTTTTCGGCCAGTGCGAGAGTCGCTTCCGTCAGTGCGGCGCTGCGGGAGGCGAAGTCCTTGTAGCGCGAGGAGAGCGCAAGGCCGCCGTTTTCGGGCTCGAACAGTTTTGTGCGCTCAAGCAGGAATGCGGCGTGCTCTTTCTTGACGTGGCCGTAGGCCGTGCTGCCGATGCCGAACGGCGCAAAGTGGTTGAGGTCGTGCCGGTGGCATTGTTCGAAGTGGCGGACGTATCCGGTGGGGCTCATGATGCTGTGTTTTTCCCGTGCGTTGATGGAGGGGCATCAAACCACTTTCGGCGCGGTTTTGCAAAAGAGGCGGCGCTCGTTAATGCCTGGTGCGCGGACGAGGACACCCCTTTGCGTTCCTCTCCTGCTGTGCGGGAGAGGGCTCGGGGGCGCTTTTCGCTTTGGATCAGCCGACGAGGATGTTTTTGAATTGCCACGGATCTTCGAGGTCTTTTTCCTCGGGGAACAGGCTGCTGCGGCCTTGGAGCGGGGTCCAGTCGCCCCATACGCCAGCCATTTCGCCCAAATAGGGCGTCGCAACTTCGAGCACGCGCTTGTAGTCCATGCTCTCGGGCTCGACGATTCCGGCTTCCGGATTTTCCATGGCCCAGACCATCCCCCCCAAGATCGACGCCGTCACTTGCAGCGACGTTGCGTTGTTGTAGGGAATTTCTTCGCGCGTTTCCTCGATGGTCAGGCGCGAGCCGTACCAATAGACGCCGTTGTCGTTGCCGATCATCAGCACGCCAAGCTCGTCCATGCCGTCCGTGATTTCGTCCATCATCAGACGCTGGCGGCTTTGCAGCTTGCCGTTCTTGCCGTTCATTTCGTGCAGCGACAAAACCGCGTCGTCGCACGGATGATAGGCGTAGTGGCACGTCGGGCGGTAGATCACTTTGCCCTTCTTGTTGCGCAGGGTCAGATAGTCCGCAATCGAGATCGACTCGTGATGCGTGATCAGGAAGCCGTGATAGGGGCCCTCGAGCGGGGTCCAGCTGCGCACGCGCGTGTTGCCGCCCGGACGGTTGAGATAGATCGCCGCCTTGCAGCCCGCTTTGTGCGACGCCGCGCCTTTGGGCATCGTTTTTTCGTGCGTGCCCCAGCCGAGTTCGGCGGGCTGGTTGCCTTCGCTGTAGAAGCCGTCAATCGACCATGTGTTGACGAACTCATCGACTTCCTTTGGCTTGGCGCTGATTTGCGTGTCGCGCTCGGCGATGTGAATCGCTTTGATGTTGAGCTTTTGCGCAAGCTTGCCCCAGTCTTCGCGGCACTGCGGCTTTTTGATCTTCATGCCAAGATCCTTGGCCATGTTGATCATCGCTTGCTTGAAGAAGTGGTTCACGAGGCCCGGATTCGCGCCGTGGCAGACAATCGCCGTCGAGCCGTTCTTGTATTTGGGCATCAGCGCAAGCGCGTCTTCCCGCATCGCGTAGTTCGACCGGTCGGCAATCGAGAGCGAGGTGTTGGTGTAGGAGCCCGCCCACGGTTCGACCACCGTGTCGATGTAGAGGGCTTCCTTTTCCTGGCACAGCTTGATGAGAGTCGTCGAGGAGACGTCGACAGACACGTTGACCACGAAGTCGCCCGTCTTGAGATGCGAGCCGAGAACCTGACGGTAATTTTCCGGCGTGAGCGGGTTGATCTCGAACGAGATGTGATATTTCTCAGCTTCGCTTTTGCCGCGCTCATCGGCCGTGATGATGGAAATTTGTTCGGGCTTCACGTCAAAATGACGCAGAATCAGCGGTAAAACACCTTGGCCGATCGATCCGAAACCGATCATGAAAATGTGATTGTTGAACGTCGAATATTTTTTGGGTGCGGGCACAGTATTATCCTCCCATATGTTTTATGACAACAGGATCGTTGGGATTGTTCTTCGACAATCGCAGGGCGATTCCCACCGTATAGGACTTGTCCTTATTTCACAACCTTTAACTGGGCTTTTTTCTCGGAGGCCCGGACGATCTCGACCTTCGTATCCGAGAAAAATCCGTTGAAGCGCGATTGCGAGCACGCCATGTATGCGCCCATGCCTTCGAGCGCGATGTAGTCGCCCTCGGCCGCGTCTTCCGGCAGCATGAACGGACCCGCCATGTAGTCGACGGAGTCGCACGTCGGCCCGTAGAAGCGGAACGCCGCGAGCTTCTTGCTCGGCGCTTTGTGCTCCTTGTCCTTGCGGGGCAGGCGCATCAGCGATACGTCGTTCTTCCAGTTCATCGACGCGATTTCGAACATGTTTCCGAAGCTGCCGTCGTTGATGTAGAGCAGGTCGCCTTTGCGAAGCTGCACTTTCACCACCAGCGTCGAGCAGTCGCCCGACAGGCCGCGTCCGGGCTCGGCCCAGATTTCGCAGCTCTTGGGAAGCTTGAGCTTCGCGATCTCTTCGCGGATTGCGTCGAAGTAGGCCGTGAGCGGCAGGATGTCCATG
>JAQUUS010000205.1 GCA_028693775.1 Alphaproteobacteria bacterium
GGCCGTTATTCTGGCAGAGGAAGGAGTTGCGGCATGAGCGACGTTCTTTTGTCCGTTCAACAAGCCGTTGCGCAGGCTCTGGCCGAAAGCGCGGCTGTGCAGGCCGTTCTGGGCGCATCGGCCGAGATTTACGATCATGTGCCGCCCGACGCCGCCTATCCCTATATCGTCTTCGGCCCGGCGCATGTAACGCCCTACGACACGCTAACCGAAACGGGGTTTGAACAGGTCGTGACGCTTAATGTCTGGTCGCGCTATCGCGGCGGGAAGGAAACGCGCGACATCTTTCAGGCCGTTTATGACACGCTGCACCGGGTGGTTCTCGAGATTAGCGGCGCGGTTTTTCTGTCGTGCGAATTTCATAGCGCGGATTTCGGGCTCGATCCCGACGGGCTGACCTATCATGCCGCCGTCCGCTTTTCCGTCATGACGCAGAGCAGCTAAGATGATCAGAAAACACTATTCCATCGATCAACTCGCCACCGAGACGCAAAGGCAGGCTCAGGGCGAAAGCGCGATGATGCAAAGCGAACTGAAAAAACTTCGCGCAAGCCTCGCCAATCAGGGCGGCTCGATCAGGCAGCCGATCATCAAAACCAAAAGGACATGGACGAAAACGACGACCGAAAGCAACGGGGCCACGCTCACCCTGCTCGCAGAGCTCGGGCTTTCCGCAATCGCAGGGCAAGGCCTTGAGAGCGCCGGAGGAACGTCGCTCTCCTCGTCTCTTCTGGACGCCGTTGCGAACGGCGGCATGAGCCGGTCTCAAAGTTTGCGCCAGTTGGCCGAGACTCTCTCCGACGGACTCAGGCTTCGATGAACACGAACGTCCTTCGGAACGGACACAAAGATCGTAACGATCGGGTTATTGCAACGATGGGCCGGGAGGTGATTTGGACGGCATTTATAAATGCCCGAGAAGTGCAAAAATTTTACGCCGATTTGCCGGAGAAAGCAAGGCAAACACGATCGCGCGGCGGCAAATGAGGCATCTTTTTATTGTTTAAAATCAATGTTTTCATTTGACACAAAAAGACGTACGGGCCTAGACTTTATTTGTGATTACAAATGATAATAATTCTTAATTAAGGAGGTTATCATGCCCTGGAGAAGAGAAGAAGTCGCCCCTTACGTCTATGACGATGTTTATGTCGCAAGCACGGAAGTCACAGGATACTACACCTCACGCAGCAGGACCCCGGAAGAGATGGAAGAGGCCAATGCGCGCGCCCGCCGGATCAACCAACAGCGGGACGAGGAGGTCCGCGAGCGAGCGATGAAACGCGTCAGGCAGCAGGAAATGAAAGACGCACTGGCGCGCACATAACCCCTCTTCAGGGATCGGGGCAATAAGCGCCTCGATCCCTGGGACCGGTTTATAATAGGGATTTATTTTTTACGGAGGGTTCGCCATGCCCCAGAAAAAAGGCTCCGCCGTTTATTTGTCCGAAACGGACCCCGCTCTTCTCAGAAACGCGTTGCCCGGCTGGGAAGGACTGGCCGAGGCGATGCTGGAAAACGCGCCGGACAGCCAGATTCCCAATACGCTTTATGTTTTGCATGACTGGTTTCTCGCAAACAGGAACAAGGGAAACGAGCAGATTGTCAAATATTTCGACCAGCCGAAAGAAGAGCTCGATACGGCTGCGTCGCTGTTTGTCAAATGCAGGGACGAGCTGTGCAAACCCAAGAATTTGAAGCCGGGCGAACATCCCCTGCTCCAGTTTTATTTGATGTATGACTGCCTGATCCATGCGGGCGCGCTCAAACGGCGCGTCAGGGGTATCGGGTATCTCAACAAAAAGCCGCGCAAAGCCGCTTATATGGACGCCGACACCTTCCTTGAAAAAGGACGTAACGGATATATCTACAACTATGTCGTTGTGGACGGCGATCTGCGCATCGGAAACAAGCTCCTTTATCATAGCGAGCTGGCCGCAGGCAGGCCTATCGAGGCGGGCGGCGAGACGGCGCTCAAAAAAGGGCCGGACGGAGAAATCGTTTCCATCTATATCAACGATTTTTCGGGGCACTACCGCGTGCGCGACTGCGCCACCAAAATGGCGACGCACATCGACGACGCATGCAACGGCGCGGCCATGCGGCCAAACGTCTATCTGACACGCGAGCCTTTGTGCACATATTTTAACTGAAAAGCGCCGGGATTTTCCCTTTGCATAGCGCGCGTTTTTTTGAGAACGCCGAAAAAACGGCGCGCGCCCTATGGATAAAACGAACGGAGAGACGACGTATAAAAAAGCTGCAAAATTATACGCCTTTGCGGCAAGGAATGCAATGGAAACGCCGCAAATTCATTCCTGAAAAACTTTCGTTTTCCTATTGAAAAACAAATATTTTTGTTTGACGCAGAAAGACGAACGGGCCTACACTTTTAATGTGATCGGAAATGATAATGATTATTATTTATTCAGGAGGACGTCATGAATAAAATGCTCACAGAAAGCGAAAAAGCAGCCCGTAAACTCGCCTATGCATTTCCCAAATTGTTTGCAAGCGCCGCAACTCCCGCCAAAGGCAAAAACAGCAGCTATATCGCCATGGTCCCCAAAGACCCTTCGGGGGCGGACGTTGTCGATAAGCTTCTGGGCAAAAAAATCCTGGAGGAAAGCTCCTTGCTCGGAGTCGCTTTTTCCAATGACCCCACATACAGCACATACGAATACGAAACGGGCGATTGGACTTATGACTGCTGCGACAACAAAGTCCCGGAAGTCAGGTCAAGGACCGAGCTGAGCGGATATGAAAGAAGAATTAAGCTTGTCGAACCGCTCAACGGCAGGAAGCCGGATATTTATGCGGAAGGCGGCAAAATTTATATCAACCCTCTCGCCGTCAATCAGGAAGTTTTGGACAACGAGTTTTACTGGGCTCTGCGC
The DNA here is from genome assembly GCA_028693775.1 of Alphaproteobacteria bacterium. Classification (GTDB taxonomy): domain Bacteria; phylum Pseudomonadota; class Alphaproteobacteria; order UBA9219; family UBA9219; genus CAIXLI01. The sequence continues at coordinate 2,898 of JAQUUS010000205.1, forward strand.
AACAACGATGTGCCCGTCAGCAAATTGGCCTTGCCGAAGGACGCCAAAAAAATTGAAAAACTCGAACAACAGGCTCAGGACGTCAAGAAAGACGTCTCATCGATAAGCGCCCTTGCCAACGACAAAGACGGCAAGCTCAGCAAAAAGGTGAATGACTTTCTTGCCGCCTGTAACGAGGTTTGCAGCCAAACCGGAATTGAACAAATCGTCAACCCCGAACAGTTCCGCAAGCTTGTTGCCGATACCGCGTCTCTGAAACTTTAGAAACCGGCCGCGATTGAAACGAAGGGAGCCTGCTCAAATTTGAGCGGGCTCTCTTCGTTTTTACCGCCTTGTCTTTTCTGTTTCCGCTTTTTTTACGTCTCACACAACGAAAGAACTCATGTCATTCGACGAAATTGACTTGCCTCTCAGGGTCGGATTCGGCTCGCAGGGCGGACCGAATTTTTCGACCGAAATCTCGGTCGTCGGCAGCGGCTACGAACGCCGCAACCAAAACTGGGCGCAGGCCCGCCGCGTGTTCGATGCGCGGACAGGCGTGCGCTCAGCAGCCGATGCGGCGACGCTTTTGAGCTTTTTTCTGGCGCGCGCCGGAAGGGCTCGCGGCTTCAGGCTGAAGGACTGGAGCGATTGCTCGAGCGCAGCGGACAACGTTTCCGCACCCGCTTTTTCTGATCAATCGCTCGGGACGGGCGACGGGGAGACTGCGGTCTTTCAGTTAATCAAAACCTATGCCAGCGGCGGAACGACGCACACGCGGCCTATCTCGAAGCCTGTGGGCGGCAGCATCGTTGTGGGCG
>JAQUUS010000206.1 GCA_028693775.1 Alphaproteobacteria bacterium
CAGTGATGATGAACAAGCAGGCGACCAAGCGCATCATGGCCGGAACGGACGTTCCTGTTTTGCCGTGCAAGGAAATCAGGCGCCCGGAACAGGGCGTCCTCCTCACGCCGCAAGAGCTGAAATCCATGCTCGGAACGGTGGCTTTCCCCTGTTGCATCAAGCCCGCCAATCTGGGAAGCAGCATCGGCGTCGCGAAAGTAACGAACTTCGAGGAAATCTCCGACGTTCTCGCATCCAGCATCTTCAAATACGACGACATGGCGCTTCTTGAGCCGTTCGTCGAGAATCTTGTCGAATACAACGTGGCGATCCGCCGCGTGAAAGGCGAAGTCCGTACCTCGGCCATCGAGCGTCCCAAGAGGTCGAGCGAGCTTCTCGATTTCAAAACGAAATATCTTTCGGGCGGCGGCACGAAAGGCGGCTCCAAAACGGGCGGCGGAAAAACGCCGGAGCAATCGAACGCCAGTCAGGGCATGCTGTCCCTCACGCGCGACATCAATCCCGAGCTTCCCGCCGAGTTCGAAAAAAACATCCGCAAATGGGCGGTCGAAGTATTCGAGCGGGTCGGAGGAACGGGCACGCCGCGTCTCGATTTCCTGTGCAACGAAAAAACGGGCGAAGCGTGGTTCAACGAAGCGAACCCGATTCCCGGATCGTTCGGCTATTTCCTGTGGGAGGCGGCGAAAGAGAAACCCGTCGTATTCTCGCAGCTTCTGGACGAGATCGTCGAAGAGGCGTTCGCCATGCACAAAGGAGCGCAAATTCCGCTCGACCCGACGCCCGAAGACGCCCGCCTGTTTCCGCGCAAATAGGGCCTGGAGCTACGCGCGGTCCTGTCCCCAATAGAACCATTCGGTTTGGACCGGGGCGGTCGCGTTGGGCATAATGATGTATCCGTCGTCCGGAACCATAAGGTCGTTTCCTGCGCCGTCCTTGGCAACGACAGTGCCCGCCGCGATCTTTTCGAGGTGTCTCCAGTTCTTCGTAAGGGAGCCGCCCTCGTTGCGGTAGAAAACCTTTTTCACGTCGATCAGCTTCAGGGAGTCCTTCGAGGCCTTGCAATTTGCGGCCCGCAGCATGCCCAAATGAGCCAGAGTCTTCCTGATGCCGCGATAGGCGACGTCGACGGTGTCCGGATCGTCGGTTTGCCCGCATTCGAGCGTCAAGGCCATGGCGCCCCGGTTGCGTGCGTATTCGGTGGTTCCGCAGCATTCTTCGGGATCGATTTTCCCCGCCGGTCCGCCCGAGGCGGCATAAGCCTCCGACCACCCGACAATGCCGAACCCCGTTCCGAGGCTTTTGGCGAGGTCGTGTTCAGGCGTATTGGGCCGTCCGATAAAAACAAAAGGAGGTCCGCCGATTTCGTAGGAGTGCAGGTCGAGAAGAACGGTGCACTGGGCGATGATGGAGCAAAGCTCATTGCCGATCTGTTCTTCGTAAGACCTCGGCTTTTCGCGCGGAAAAAGAAAGCGGTTCAGATTCCGGTCGACAAACCGGGCTTTAGCCTTGAAGGCGCGCGGATTGCACACCGGGATAAAGGTGGCCGAGCCGGTCTTGACAGAGATGGTTTTCTCTTCGAGCTCGCGCAGAACGCGGCGAATGGCATAAGTGCCGCATGTTTCGTTCCCATGAACGGCGCCCAGCACAAGGAGTTTGGGCCCCGGTTTGAAGCTTGAGTAGGTGATGGATTGAAGCATAACGCCACAGTAGCACAATCGATTTGAGGCGAACAATCCTCTTGCGGCAAGTTTGACGCCGCGACAAAAACCGGCAAGCAAAAATCTTGCAAAATCAAGCGAGTAAAAAACGCCATCTGATTCGACGGTGAACGATTCGTTCCCGAAGAAACGCGTTACGCGCGAATGGACTTGGCCAGTTTGTCGAAAGCCATAAGGTTTTCGATCAAAGCGGGCAGGTCCTTCAGCTTGACCATATTGGGCCCGTCCGAAGGCGCATTGTCCGGATCCTCATGGGTTTCCATAAAGATGGCTGCGACCCCGACGGCTGCGGCCGCCCGTGCAAGAACGGGAACGAACTCGCGTTGTCCCCCGCTGCTTTCGCCCTTGCCGCCCGGCTGCTGCACCGAATGCGTGGCGTCGAAAACGACAGGATACCCCGTCTGAGCCATGATGGGCAGGCTGCGCATGTCCGAAACGAGCGTGTTGTAGCCGAAAGAAACCCCGCGTTCGCAAAGAAGAATCTTGTCGTTACCCGTGGAGGCGATTTTTTCCGCGACGTTTTTCATGTCCCACGGAGCGAGGAACTGGCCCTTTTTGACATTGACGACGCGTCCCGTATTTCCTGCGGCCAGAAGAAGATCCGTCTGGCGGCAGAGATAAGCGGGTATCTGCAAAATATCGACAACCTCGGCCACGCGCGTGCACTGCTCGCGCTCATGAACGTCGGTCAAAACCGGAAGTCCGGTCGTCTTCCTGATTTCGTCGAAGATGGGCAAGGCATCGTCGAGCCCAAGGCCGCGCGGTGTCTTGATCGACGACCTGTTGGCCTTGTCGAACGACGTTTTGTAAACGACATCGACTCCGTAAGTTTCGCCGATTTCCTTGATGCGTCCGCTGACGTCAAGCGCATGCGCGCGGGATTCCATCTGGCAAGGCCCGAGGAAGAAAACCACCGGAAGATCGTTGCCGATTTCGATAGCGCCGCCCAGAGGTTTTTGAATTTTAACGTGAACGGTCATTGAGCTGCATCCATGGCAAGGCGTTTGCGGTGGTTATACCAGCTGACGGGAAGAAGAATAACGTAAAGAAGGCCCGCGCCGGAATAGGTGAGCCATGTGTTGGTGATAAGCCCGGCGACAAGGGCGACAACGAAAGCAAAGAGGGGCGCGACCCAAATGCGCTCGATGCGCCATCCCTTCAGGGCGAAGGTCGGCAAACGGCTGACCATCAGGCTGCCGACCAAAAGCATCCAAAGGGCGTAGATCTGCGGAAAGAGCTTTGCGGATTCGCCGAACTCAAGAAAGAAAGCCAGCGGCAGAAGCCCGAGGCACGCGCCCGCCGGAGCGGGAACGCCCGTAAAGAAACGCTTTGCCCAAGCCGGAACGTTATGATCCTCAAGCATGGTGTTGAAGCGGGCAAGGCGCAAAGCGCAGCAAGCGGCAAACACGAGAACGGCGATCCAGCCGATACCGCCCGCGTCCTTGAGAATCCAGAGATACATGATAAAGCCGGGAGCGACGCCGAAAGCGATAGCGTCCGAAAGACTGTCGAGCTCTGCGCCGAATTTGCTGGCGATGCTGAGCATGCGAGCGACGCGTCCGTCGAGAACGTCGAAGATGGCGGCGACCAGAATGGCGAGCACGGCATATTCCCAGCGTTCCAGAAGAGCATACCTGATGCCGGTGAGCCCGGAGCAAAGCGCGCAAAGGGTCAGTGTGTTGGGGAGCAGGCGGGTCAGCGGAAGATCTTTTGTGGGGGATTCCTGTTGGGTACTCATGCGCGCACAACTCCATTGCGAGAGGGTTCTGTAGACCTGAAATCAGATAGCACGGTCTCGCCGCCGATCATAGTTTGTCCGACAGAGACCAAAGGCTTTGCGCCGACAGGAAGATAGACGTCGGTGCGGCTTCCGAAACGAATGAGACCGAAGCGGTTGCCTGCCTTGACCTCCTGTCCTTTCTGGGCGTAGCAAACGATACGGCGCGCGATGAGCCCGGCGATCTGAACG
>JAQUUS010000207.1 GCA_028693775.1 Alphaproteobacteria bacterium
GGCCACGCAGATCGCCGCGCTTACCGATACCCAGATCGCCTCGCTTTCGTCCGATGCGCTTTATGGCCTGACGGCGGATCAGGTGGCGGGGCTCAGCTCCGGGCAGCTTTCCGAATTCAGCGCCACAATGATCGCGTCGCTGTCGGCCACGGGCATCGGCGGCCTGACATCGTCGCAACTGGCGAGCCTGACCGAGACGCAAATCGGCGCCTTGCGGGCGACGCAAATCCCGGCGCTTTCGCTCGAAGCCCTTGCGGGCCTGACATCGGAGCAGATCGGCGACATGTCCACCACGCAAATCGCGGCGTTGCAGCGCATGCAGATCCGCGCGCTGACGACTTCCCAGATCGACGGCCTGACGGGAGAGCAGATCGCCGCCATGAGTTCGAGCCAGATTGGGGATTTCACGGTCGCCGAGCTCGAATCCCTCAGCGAGGCGCAGCTTGCGGCCATCACGTCGGAGCAAATGACCGGGCTCAGTGCCAATCAGCTCAATCTGCTCGGCGTCTCGACGTTGCAGCTTCTCTCTGCCGTCCAGCTCGACGCGCTTTCGACCACGCAGGTCAGCGGCCTCACCAGCACGATGCTCGCGCTGCTCACGACCACTCAGCTCAGTTCGCTGACGGCCGAAGAGGTCGATACGTTATCCGACGCCCAGAAATCTGCCTTGAGCGACGAGCAGCTCGCGGCATTGATCTCAGCCATTTCATAGAAGGTATAAGAGGATTTCGATGAAGAAAAACAAGGAAAAAACCCCGTCTTCCAAGGACGAACCCAAAGGCTTGTCCGTTTCCGAACTCGTGACCCTCGCGGATTCGTTTGGCCGGATGCAAAACTATCCCAAGGTGATTTCGCTGTATGTCAAATGGATCGAAGACAATGCGGCCCATGCTCTTCTGCACGTCATTCTGTTTAACTACGGCACGGTTCTGACGAAGGTCGGCGACGCCGAAGGCGCGTGCAAGGCGTTTGAGCGGTCGATCGAGCTCAATCCCGATTTTGCGCCCGCCTACATTAACCTCGGCAGGCTGCACGAAGCGGCCGGAGCCAAGGCGCAGGCCGTCGAAAGCATGAAAAAGGCGCTCGACAGGCTGTCGGATGTGACGGGCATCAACATTTCGCACAAAACGATGGGACTCAACCAGCTTGGACGCATTTTTGCGGATTGCAACGAAGATACGACCGCCGAGAGCATGCTGCGGCAGAGTTTGGAGCTCGATCCGTCGCAGCACGAGGTGATCCAGCACTATATCGCCGCGCGGCAGCGCCTGTGCGAGTGGCCCGTAATCAAGCGCGCCGAGCGCGTGAGCGACAAGATCCTGATCGAAGGAATGTCGCCGCTCTCGATGGCCATTCACGCCGACGATCCCATGATGCAGCTTGCGCTCAATGCGTCCTACAACGTGCGCGACATCGGCAATCCGCAGGGCGTGCTGAAGGAGCACTGGGCGGCGCGCGAGGCGGGCAAAAAAGGGTCCGTGCTGCGCATCGGCTATCTGTCGTCGGATTTGCGCGAGCACGCCATAGGTTTTTTGATGGCCGAAATGTTCGAGCTTCACGACCGCTCGAAAGTCGAGATTTATGTCTACTATTGCGGCGCGGTCCGGAACGATCCGATGATGGAACGCATCAAGAAAACGGCGGACCGCTGGGTTGTCGTCACGGGCCTGAGCGACCGCGAAGCTGCTGCGCGGATTTTCGACGACGGAATCCAGATTCTTGTGGACGTCAACGGCTACACGCGGGAGGGTCGCACCAGCCTTGTGGCCTTGCGTCCCGCGCCGGTGATCGTCAACTGGCTCGGGTATCCGGGAAGCATGGGAAGCCCGTATCATCACTATATCGTGGCGGACGACTGGATCGTTCCTCCCGAACACGAGATTTTCTTTTCCGAAAAAGTGCTGCGCCTGCCGTGCTACCAGCCCAACGACCGCAAGCGGAAAATCGATTCCGCGCCTGTTTCGCGCGCACAAATGGGTTTGCCGGAAAACGAAACTGTCTTTTGCTGTTTCAACGGAACGCAAAAGATATCGAGCCGCGTCTTTGCGCTCTGGATGTCGATCCTGAAGCGCGTTCCGCGAAGCGTTTTGTGGCTGATGGGCGGCACGGACGAGGCGAACCTCAATCTGCGTGCCGCAGCCGCGTCGCACGGTGTGGGCGCGGACCGGCTTGTGTTCGCCGCCAAATTGCCCAACCCGAAGCATCTCGCGCGCTATCCTCTGGCTGACCTGTTTCTCGACACGTTTCCCTACGGCGCGCACACGACGGCCAGCGACGCGCTCTGGATGGGCGTTCCGATGCTCACGCTCAGCGGCTTGTCCTTCGCCTCGCGCGTGTGCGGCAGCCTGATCCGCTCGGCGGGCCTTCCCGAAATGGTCTGCGCCTCGGCCGAGGAATACGTCGGCCGCGCCGTGGCGCTCGGCAAGGACCGGGAGGCGCTTGCGTCCTACCGCGAAAAGCTCGCCGCCTCGCGCGATACCTGCGATCTGTTCAATCTGCCCAAGCTTGTCTCGTCGCTCGAAGGCCTGTTCGAGCGGATGTGGGCGGACGGCGTATCGGGCGCGTTGCCGAAGCCGGATCTGCGAAATATGGAGCTTTATCTTGATCTGGGCAGCGAGCCGCACGAGGAGCCCGGCGAGCTTTTGACGTTTGAGGCTTATCGGCGCGAATGGCGCAAACGCCTTTCGCAGCGCGATGCCGTCCGCCCGGTTCCGCCGGATCCGCGTTTTTGCGCCACGCCGTTCGGGCAGGATGATTAACGGCTTTTAATATTTATCAATAAGTTCAAGATATTGTTTCCGCACCAGGATCGTCGTCATAGCGGAGGCAAAAGCATGCATAAAAAAACGCTAAATTGTTTCGCCGTTTTCGTTGTATTTTTCGGCCCATAACAGAGCCTTAAAATAAGACGTTCAATTTTTAGATGATGCAAAACGGTTTAAAACGGCATTTGGAGCATTGCTCAAAAAAGCCGCATCTCTGCAGAGAGCACGCCGCGACTCCCGAAGACAGCGGCCTGTGTTGCAGGCGGATCGGAGGAGGGCGTCCATGGCTTGGCTATGAGCTGTACGTCCCGGACGCTTTTGACAGATGGGTTTATGCAAAAATGGACGTTCTTGTCCGCGACGCCGGGAAGCAAAGGCCGTTGGCGCCCGACATAGGGGGTGCGAGCGGTTTCAAGGCGATGGGCGTGGCGGCTTGCGGCCTGAACGTGATGAATATCGATTGCGTCGGACAGAAAGACATTATCGCCAAAAGGAACAGGCGTCTGGCGGCAAACAGCGGCTGCTGTCGAAGAAAACGGAGGGCCGGGCGCATACGTCTTGCGGAAATGAAAGTGCAAGACATCGATTTCGACAAAATGAAAGATCTCTGCGGCGGCAAAAAACCCGTCCTTGTCATGGCGTCGCGCGTCATTCATTTCATGACGTTTCAGGATATCCGGTGGCTTTTCAAACTTGTTTCCCACACGGCGGAAAAAGGAGCGGTCTTCGCGTTGCAGTACGATAACAACGTGGCCAACAAAACAGGCCTTCTTTTTTGGCACGACCCGGAAAAGGTTTCGAAGCTGGCGGAACGCTACGGATTTTGCCTCGAATACGAATCCATCGTTGAGGGAAGCCGTTCGATACAGGGTTTCCGGCTGGAAAGACCGCACGGCGCGGCTTGTTGCGAGCCAAAGTA
>JAQUUS010000208.1 GCA_028693775.1 Alphaproteobacteria bacterium
ACGACGAGGCCGAGGCGCGGCGGATGACTCCGTTTCTGAATCCCGTCGACAGCGCGGTTATGGAAGCGCGGTTGGCCTTGGCTGCCGGAAGCGCGAACGCCGCAGAGCTTTTGGAGCGGGTACCGGACGATGCGCGAAACGAACCGGGGCTTCTGTTCCAGCGGTTGCGCAGCGCCGTGAAGGATAATCGCGACGACGATGCGAATGAGATTCTTTTGAACGCGCCTTCCGATCTTGGGAATCCGGAGATTTGGTGGGATCAGCGCCATATTATGGTTCGGCGCGCCATCGAGAAGAAAGACTTTGCTTTGGCCTATCATCTTTCCGAGAGACATGGGCAGACGACGCCGAAGACTTTGACGCAGGCCGAGTTCTTGAGCGGATGGCTCGCGTTGCGTTTTTTGAACAAGCCCGACGTTGCGCTCGGCCACTTTCAGAGCCTTTATAACGCGGCTTCGACCCCCATTACGAGCGCACGCGGCGCGTATTGGATCGGTCGCGCTTATGAGGCTTTGGGACAGAAGGCGGAGGCGGGGCAAGCTTATTCGACGGCGCTGACCTTCAATACGACCTTCTATGGCCAGTTGGCGGCCACGCGCCTTTACAACGATCCCATTCTTATCATCAAGTCCGATCCCCGCCAGCCGAATTCCGTCAGGAAGGCTTTCTTTGCACGGGACAACATTCGCGCCATCGAACGCCTGACGAAGATCCGGGAAGTCGAAAAGGCGAGGGCTTTTTTCCGCGCCGCTGCGGACACGGCTTCCAAACGCTCGGAGTTCGCCATGTTGGCCGAGGTCGCCCATCGCGTTGGGCGGCCGGATTTCGGCATCATGGCCGTCAAGATGGCTGGGATGAAAAACATCCTTATTCAAAACGGCGGGTTTCCCGTTTTGACCGTTCAGACGCCTTCCGTTCCGGAACGCGCGTTTACCCATGCGTTGATCCGGCAGGAAAGCATGTTTAATCCGAAAGCGACCAGCAGCGTCGGCGCGCGCGGGTTGATGCAGCTTATGCCTCGGACGGCCAAGGACATGTGCAAGAAAATCGGCGTCCGGTTTAACGAGAACAGGCTGGATGAGCCTTCGCATAACATTCAACTGGGGACGACTTTTGCCAAGCGGCAGATCGACCGTTTTGACGGCTCTTACATCCTTGCCTTGGCGGGGTATAATGCGGGGCCGGGAAGGGTTCGGGACTGGATCGAGCAGTTCGGCGACCCGCGCACGGAGGCAGTCGATCCGGTTGACTGGATTGAGATGATCCCTATGCGCGAGACGCGGAATTACGTTCAACGCATTCTTGAAAGCCTTCAGGTTTATCGTTCGAAGCTCGCGCCGGATGGGAAGGCGACTCTTTTGATTGCCAAGGATATTCGCAGGTAACCCCGATATAATCGTTCGGCTTGTTCTTTGCGCTGGGGAGTTGCTATACTTGGCAACGGCGTGGGACGGGAGTTTTTTTATGCCTCAGGCATGGCTTATGATCTTGGCGGGCTTTGGGGCCCTTTCGTTCGTGGCGGGCGTTTATTTCGCCGTCTTTTGGCTGCGCCGTATGCGCGATTCGCTTCTTTCGTCCCTTGCGGACATGACGGGACACCAGATTCGCACCGCGCAGCGCATGGGCGGGGCCATTGACCAGCTTAAGAAGCAGCAAGACGGCCTTTCGCGGCAGATTCAGGCTCTTATGCAGGAGGAATCGCGGCTTAGGAGCGAGATTTCTTCGGTTTCAAGCCGTTTGGAGGTCGAAAAACACGGTAAACCGGGCCGCCCGACCCTGCATTAATCTGACGCGTTACGTGAGGATGATTGCGGAAATCAAGTTTCCGTCTCGGTTTTTCCCTTGGAGCGTCGAAAAGCGGTGACTGAAGAATCGGGCCGAATCGGCACAGGTATCGGCAAAAGATCCTTCAACGGAGCCAACTCCGAAATCGCGCAGCTTTTTTACGACATATCCTTGTAGATCAAAGAAATACGAGCCTTTCTTTGAGTCAAATATGAAGAACTGATGATTCGCCTGATTCTCTCTTAAAAAGGGCGTGGGGTAGTCGGCGCCGACTTCGTAGGAGGGCTGGCCTATGCAGGGGCCAAGCGCAACGGCAATTGTTTCTCTTTTTGCGCCGAGTTTTTCCATGGCGAGGACTGTGTTTTCCAAGACACCGCCAAGCGCGCCGCGCCAGCCTGCGTGCGCCGCACCGATGACGCTTGCGGTTTTGTCCGCAAAAAGGACCGGGACACAATCGGCGGACATGATTTCAAGGGCCACGCCTTTTTGCGACGTTACAAGCGCGTCGGCGCGAGCGGCGTCGTTCGGGCCCCAAGGCTCGGACACCGTCAAAACATCGGGCGAATGGATTTGCCGACACCATGCGAACCGGCCCGGCGCGGCTCCCAATTTTTCCGCCACGCGCGCGCGTGCCGCCATCACGCTCGGCAGAAGTGGGTCGCCGAGGTGCGGGCTTCCCCATCCTTTAGCGAAAAAACCGTGCTGTATGCCGGGAACGCTTTTTAAGCCGGGGGATTCGAATATTTCTTTGGACATTGACCGTTCCTTATTCCTTTAAAAATGATTTTTGCGCCTTTTTTCAGCGTTGCTCAATCCCCGGCGCATAAATTGTCTTTGTTATGGTTTTTGCTACGAATCTTTGGGTTTTTGGGTAAAATATCGTATAGTCCCTCTTCTATTAGAGTTGTTCGCTCGAAGCGGACCCTTTTGGAACATAACACCCGGAAATCCGATCATGTTTTTCATCTTGGGCTTTACCGTCGTTGCGGCGTGGGTATATCTCGCGGTTGCGCATGGCATGTTTTGGCTTCCCCTTTGGCCTTCTTCTGCGCCTTCGAAGGAGCCCCTGCCCTCAGTGGACATTGTCGTTCCTGCGCGCAACGAAGCGCATTTGATTTCGACGACGCTGCCCTCTCTTTTGGGGCAGAAATATGCCGGGACGTGGAAGGTTATCCTTGTTGACGACCACAGCCAGGATGGCACTGCCGACATCGCGCGCAAGGTGGCCACCGAGATGAAACGGGAAGACAGATTGACGATCCTTCAGGCCCCCGACCTTCCCGCCGGGTGGTCGGGCAAGGTGGCCGCCATGAATGCGGGCGTTTCGGCGAGCTCTGCCGACTTTATCCTTTTTACCGATGCGGATATCAGGCATCCTTTGGCCAGCCTCGACAAACTTGTGGGGCGCGCGCAGGCTCAAAAGCTCGATCTCGTCTCGCGCATGGTCAAGCTTCATTGCGAGAGCATTGCCGAGAAGCTTTTGATTCCGGCGTTCATTTTCTTTTTTATGATGCTTTATCCTTTCCGTCAGGCAAACAGCCCCTATGCGCCGACCGCTGCAGCCGCAGGCGGCGTAATGCTCGTACGGCGCACGATCTTGGACAAGATCGGCGGGCTTGCGGCTATCAAGTCCTCCTTGATCGACGATTGCGCTTTGGCGCGCGAGATCAAGAAGGCGGACGGCGCGACTGAGTTGACGCTGAGCGAGGACATCGACAGCGTTCGCGAGCACACCGAGTTCAAGGATATTTGGCAGATGATCGCCCGAACGGCCTATACCCAGTTGAAATATTCGCCCTTTAATCTGGCGAAGACCATTATTGGCCTTATTTTCCTTTTCCTTCTTCCGGTTCTTCTTTTTATGTTTGCTCCGACGCCTTTTGCCATC
>JAQUUS010000209.1 GCA_028693775.1 Alphaproteobacteria bacterium
TACGCCTGGACTGTCTGGCGTTAGTTATTCTCCTGTTTCCTACGATGCTTCGAGCCTTTTGGGGACGCTTTCCTATACGGGGACTTATGATAGCGCTGCCGATGCGGGCTCTTATACGATCGTTCCGATGGGGCTTTATTCGAACCAGCTTGGATATGACATTCTTTATGTCTCCGGTCCGTTGACTGTTACGCCTGCGTCCCTGACGATCATGGCGCAAGATCAAAGCAAAAGATATGGAACGACTTTAACTTTGGGGACGGCCGCTTTTGACGTTGAGGGGCTTTTGAGCACCGATGGCGTTTCGAGAGTGACTCTTGTTAGCGAGGGAAGCCTTCCCGGTGCGGCGGCCGGTCTCTATTCGATCAGGCCAAGCGCTGCTGTCGGGCAGGGGCTGGGAAATTATCTCATTTCCTATATTGACGGTGCGTTGACTGTAACCCCGTCTTCGACCGGGGCCCAGAGCGTCGTGTCTTCCTTTGTTTCTTATGGAATCGACTCTGTTTATGGAGCAATGCGATTCGGCTGTGCGACATGCTCGAACGAGGGAATCTTTTTGACGGGCGGTTGGAATTCTCCTTTGGACATTTCGGGTAGCTTGATTCCTTTGTCCTTGCCGTTGGCCGAGGTATGCATCGGCTCTTGATGTCATGCGCGTTAATGCTTTTCGCAGCGTCTCATCGCTTCTTTTAGGGTAAACACTTTGCGGTTGAGCTTTTTTCGGGCTTTCCCTTGCATCTCGGTAGGTTGTGAGTGAGAATATCTTTGGAGCCGTTCTTGAAACGGGCTCTCTGGGATCATTTTTCCGAAACGCCCATGTCTTCGTTCTCTGTTGCAATCTTTCATCTTAAATTCATACCGGCCTTCGTCGATGCCCGGAGGATGAGCTTTTGCATGTATGCGGACCGGCGGGCGCATCATTTGAAGGATGAAAGAGCAAAGACTGTTATGCAATCTTGAACCATAAACATAGAGGGCCGCGTATCGGCCAAGATCGCGGATTTACGATCTGCCGTGCGGAAAAAGATGTGAACGGTATTCGATACAAGATCGTTGACAAGGTCATGGATGTCCCATTGCAAAATCCATCCTATCCCGGGTTTTTCATGGGGGCATACAAAACGGCCATGGCGTCCTGGGTTGCCGAGCACGCCCTTATCTACCGCCCGAGCATCGAGACGCTTGGAGACGCTCCGCTCGTTCGCATCAACTCGGCTTGCTTTACGGGGGATATTTTCGGTGACCGCCGTTGCGATTGCACTGAGCAGATGTTTTCTGCGCTGGATTTGATTGGGGAGTCGGCGGGGCTTTTGATTTATCATTTTCATCATGAGGGGCGCGGGCTTGGGTTTACCTCAAAGCTTGAAACTTACAAAAAGATGGATGCTGAGGGCGTTTCGACGTTTTGCGCGATGCGGGAAGTCAGCAACAGGAACGATCTCAGGACATATGCGTCGTCGATGGTTATTCTTGAAGATCTCGGCATTACGCGCCTTCGGCTTATGACCAACAATCCACTCAAAAAACAGGTTCTTGAAGAAAACGGGTTTGAGGTTGTCGAGACCGTTCCGATTGTCAGCAAACGGAAAGAGCTCAAAAGCTATTTGAAGAGTAAATGCGCCGAGCAAGGCCATTTGATCGATTTCGGAGAAGAATCGTCGGGCGATGCAGCGGAGGCGTCTTTATGGAAACGCATGGCTTGATTGTCATGGGGGCGGCTGGGGCACTCGGAGCGTTTGTCCGGGCGTCGGCGGAGGCTGCTGGCGCGGCGCAGGCGTTTTTTTTTGATAAACTGCAGACGGAAGACGGCGTTCGAAAATGCGATCTTGCCGATGGGGGCGAGATTGTTTCTGCGCTTGAGGCCATACCGTTCGAGGCTTGCGACCGTTGGCGGCTCTTGATTGCATCTGGCGTTTATGACGGAGCCGGTAACGGTCCGGCCTCATGGGAGAGGATCAAGGCGTCTCTGGAGGTCAATCTTGTCGGGGCCGTTCATTTTGCGACAGGCATTGCGGAAAAACTGAGACAGGCAGGCAAGCCCGGACGGATCGTGATTGTTTCGTCGGCGGCTGCTTCGGTGGGAAGTTGCGATATCGGATACGGCGTAGCCAAGGCGGGGTTGAACGGGCTCGTTCGCTCGCTTTCGAAGCAGCTCGCGTCTTGCGGCATAACTTCTATCGGGGTTGCTCCCGGCTTGTTCGATTCTCCAATGTCTGCCGCTCAGGACGAGGATCGGCGAAACGATGCCATTCGGGCTACGCATCTTCGACGGCCGATGGGCCTCGATGAGGTCGGGTCGTGTACGCTTTATGCGTTGTTTTCGGCTCCGGATGCTTTGACGGGCACGTTTTTGAACGTTAACGGAGGTCAGGCGGCGTGAGGGTTCTTTGCTCCGGCAATGTCGCCATCGACTACTACGGATCATGTCCGGCCGATGCGCTTGCTGCTTATTTGAAGCAATCGGATCGCGTCAGGGATGCTTTTGAAAGCGGAGAGCTGTTTCTTGGCGGAAAGGGGATGAATTTCGCCCGAGCTTTTGCACAGGCCGGGGCGGATTGCTGGATTCATTCCGTTGTCGGCAGAGATGCTCTGGGCAATCTTGCTTTGGACATGATTTCGAAAACGCCCGTCAACGGCGAGTTTGTTGTGTCCAGGTACAGGCCGACCCTTTTTTTCTCCATCGATGTTTCTCGCGCTTCGTCGCCGCTTCAGATTCCCCGGCGGCATGCTGCCTTGGCGTTTCCGCACAAGAATATTCGTGAGGAATTTTTAAAGAATTGCGCTTGCCTTGTTTCTCACGCTCATTTGGGGTGGCGCGATCTTTTGTCTCTTTGCGACAAGGCTAAAAATGCCGGGACTTTGATTGTTTTTAATCCGGCGCCTATCGAAAATCTGAAAGATCTTTCCCCGATTTATGCGGCGGATATCGTGATTGCAAACCGTGAAGAGGCGCAAAACATTTTGCGGCGAATTGATTCCGGAATTTCGGCTTCTTCTTTCGATTTGGCCCCGGCTCTTTCGGCTCATCTCGGTAAAATGTGCGTGGTTACCTTGGACAAGGACGGCGCGACGGCGAGCTATCGAGGCGTTAATTGGCACGGCGGGCCTTGCTCGGGAAAGGCTGTTGATCCTGTCGGCGCGGGAGACGCCTTTTTAGGGTTCTTTGTTTCCGGGCTTTTGCGCGGTTATTCCGTTCCGGATTCCTTGCGTATCGGGCAGGCTGCTGCGGGCATCGTTTGCAGCCGGTTCGGAGCGCATCCGGGCGGCCTTTCTTTCGATACGGTTTTCGATAAAATACGCGAAACGCCTGCGCCGAGGCGTTATAAAAGCGTCGTTGGCGGACCTCAACTGTATGGATAGCCCATGTTTGACGAAAAACGAGTCGGTGCGATTGCCCGGGCGGCTTTGGAGAATATTCTTTTGCCCTCACGGAAAAATCTGGCGGTTCTCGAGTCTCATGAAAAAATGCCCGGGGAGCTGGTGACGTCTGCGGATGTCGAAAGCCAGCGGTTTATTCATTCGGAGCTGGAGGCGCTTTGCCCCGGCGCGCAGTTTCTTGGGGAAGAATTGCAAGATGGGCGCTCTCCGGATTTGAACGCCTTGGCTGGCTATGAAGGTTTGTGGATTGTCGATCCGTTGGATGGAACCTCCGTTTATGCCTCGGG
>JAQUUS010000210.1 GCA_028693775.1 Alphaproteobacteria bacterium
CATCGTTTCCAACATGGATAACTCCTTTGCCCTCGCCGTACGCGGCGAGGCCGTTCATTCATCGTTTTGAGATTCCTTTCCGCACGGAAACGCGCGGAATTCACATTTGCAGTAAATGTGCGAAAACATGCGCGCCTTAGGGGGCGCGTCGGAGGAAGCGGTTTAGAGACGCTATGTTCCGGGCGTTTGTCATGGGGGCTTCTATAGCAAAAACGGCGTTTATATTCAAGGATTAACCTTGGTGTTGCTGGCATTTATGACAGACTCTTATGCCGCGCAGACGCGCGGGACTGGATACCGGCTTTCGCCGGTATGACGACGAACTATAAGAAGCTGAAGGGATCGATGTCGATGGCGAGGCGGAGGGTTCGGGGGATTTTGATTGCTTTGAGCCAGAGGCGCAGTGTCGCGGAAAGGTTAACGGTGCGCGGCGCTTGGATCATCAGGCGATAACGGAAGCGGTTGCGCAACCTGGCGAACGGCGCAGGCGCGGGCCCTAAGACCCGGAACGTATCGCCTGCGGGTGCGGAGCGTGCCAAGTTTTGGGCGAAGGTTGTGACTTCGTTCACATTCATGCCGGAGACGGTCAGGCTCGCGAGACGCCAGAACGGGGGGAGACGGAAGGCTTCGCGTTCGGCCAGTTCGAGATTCATGAAGGCGTCGCGGTCGCCTTTGACGATGGCTTTCATGACCGCGTGGTCGGGCGAGACGGTTTGAAGGAAGACGCGTCCTGCCTCTTCGCCACGTCCGCTGCGGCCTGCCATTTGCTGCAAGAGCTGGAATGTGCGTTCGGATGCGCGGGGATCGCCGCCCGACAGGCCGAGATCCGCGTCGATCACGCCGACCAGCGTCAGGCTGGGGAAGTGATACCCTTTGGCCATGATTTGCGTGCCGATCAGGATGTCGATTTCTTTCTTCGCCATGCTGTCGACAAGGGCTTGCGCAGATTCGGGCGTGTCGAGCGTGTCGCTGGCCATGACCGAGAGGCGGGCTTCCGGGAGCCGGGTTTTGACTTCTTCGGCAATGCGTTCGACGCCGGGGCCGCAGGCGGCGAAACGGTCGGCGGCGCCGCAGGACGGGCATTTTTCGGGCAGCCGCATCGTATAATCGCAATGGTGGCAATGCAGGCGACCCGATTGCTTGTGCTGGGTCAGCCAGGCCGTGCAGCGCGGGCATTGCAAACGGTGGCCGCAGGCCCGGCAGAGCGTTAAAGGGGCGTAGCCACGGCGGTTCAGGAACAGCATGGCTTGCTGTCCGGTGGCGAGGGTTTGCCGGAGGCCTTCGAGAAGCGGCGGGGCGATAAATTCGTGGGCGGCAAGCTTATATTTGCGCATATCGACAAGGTCGATGGCGGGCATTTCGGCAGTGCCGAAGCGTTGATGGAGGACGACGGCGCCGTATTTGCCTTGGCGAACGTTCGAGAGCGTTTCAAGCGACGGCGTAGCGCTTGAAAGGACGATGGGGATGTTGCCCAAATGCGCGCGGACGACGGCCATGTCGCGGCCATGGTAGATCACGCCTTCTTCTTGCTTGTAGGCGGCTTCGTGCTCTTCGTCGACGACGATAAGGCCGAGGTCGGGATAGGGAAGGAATAACGCCGATCTTGCGCCGAGGATGAATTTTGCCTCGCCACGCGCGATCGCTTGCCAATGCAGCCGCCGTTGCCGGTTGCCAAGGCCGGAATGCCATTCGACAGGCCTTGCGCCGAAGCGAGCGGCGAAGCGGTCGATTAACGCGGAGGTCATGGCGATTTCGGGAAGAAGAACGAGCGCTTGCTTGCCTTGCCTTAAACAGCTGGCGATGGCTTCGCAGAAGACTTCGGTTTTTCCCGAACCCGTTACCCCGTCGAGGAGGATGGGACGGGGTTTTTCACGCTGCGGCTCTTCCGACAAAATTTTGGCGGCGGCGTGTTGTTCTTCGTTCAAGGACGGCTGGTGGCAATCGGGATCGAAGACGGGGCACGCAAAGGCGTCTTTCTTTTTCGGCTCGACCAATGTTTCGTTGCCGAAGAGCATTTTCAGAACCGAGCCCGTCGGCGCGAGCGTGTAATTCGCGACCCAATCGACGAAAGAGCGGCTGGTTTCGGGAACTGGCGGCAAGGGAAGAACGCGCAAGATTTGCTTGAGCTTTTCCGCAGGCACGTCGCCGTTCCCTTCGCCCCAGACGACGCCGAGCATCGTGCGCCGACCGAAGGGAACTTCGACGATGGCGCCTGGGTCAAGGAGCCCTGATTCCTCCGGCGGAAGATAATCGTAGGCCCCGTCTAACGGCGCGGGCACTACGACTCGCACGGTTTTCAAGGGGATGGCGGATTTCTTCGTCATGGGGTATATAGGGCCGTTCGGGGACTGATCTTGGGTATTTTGTACCCCTCCCCTAACCTTTCCCGCAAGGGGAGGAGACCAACCTTTAAGGAGTTTGCCGTGAAATTTTTCGTCGATACCGCCGATCTTAAGGAAATTAAGGAGCTTGCTGCGACCGGTTTGCTGGATGGGGTCACGACCAATCCTTCGCTCGTTGCCAAATCGGGGTGCGCGAGCTTTGTCGATTTGATTAAGGAAATTTGCTCGATCGTTTCCGGGCCTGTGAGCGCCGAAGTCGGGGCGACCGATTTTGACACGATGCTGGAAGAAGGCCGCTTTTTGGCCAAGCTTGCCAAGAATATCGCCGTGAAGGTTCCTTTGACCCCTGCCGGGCTTAAGGTTTGCAAGTCGCTTTCGGAAGACGGGGTTATGGTTAACGTGACGCTGTGTTTTTCGGCGGCGCAGGCGATCCTTGCGGCGAAGGCCGGGGCCACGTTCGTTTCGCCTTTCGTCGGGCGCTTGGACGACATCGGGCAGAACGGCATGCAGTTGATTGCCGATATTTGCCAGATTTATTCGAACTATCCGGAGTTCAAGACCGAGGTTTTGGTCGCCTCCGTCAGGCATCCGCAGCATGTCGTTCAGGCGGCCCAGATCGGCGCGCATGTCGCGACCATTCCGCCGAAGATTATTATGCAGCTGTTTGGGCATCCGAACACGGACAAGGGTTTGGCCCAGTTCGTCGAGGACTGGAAGAAGTGCGGACAGAAGATTCTTCCGTAAGAGAACGGACGTCCCCTTTCCTCTTCGAAGGGCGGCAGGCACGTTATGACCGATATCGTCGATTTGCCTCTGGCGGAAGATGCGTGCGATGCGCTTGAGAGATGGCGGAATTGGCTGTCTCTTGAGCGCAGGGTCGCGGAGAATACGGTTGAGGCTTATACCTTCGATCTTCGGGGACTTTTTCACTTTTTGAACGGGTATCGCGGCGGGGCTGTTTCGTTGGCCGTGCTTTCCGCGCTGACGCTGACGGATTTCCGGGCTTGGTTGGCGCATGAGGCGGCAAAGAACGTCGGCGCGGCTTCGCGCGCGCGCGCGGTGGCTGGCGTGAGGAGCTTTTTTCATTGGCTCGACAAAAGCGGGCTTTTGCACAATCCGGCCATCGATTTGCTGAAGATCCCCAAAACGGCGAAGCGGTTGCCGAGGCCCGTGACGGAGACGCAGGCGAAGTCGCTTCTTTCCGTCGCCTCGGAGACGCACGATTCTAACTGGATCGGGCTTCGGGACGAGGCTCTTTTTACGCTTCTTTACGGGGCCGGGTTGCGTATCGGCGAGGCTTTGGG
>JAQUUS010000211.1 GCA_028693775.1 Alphaproteobacteria bacterium
CAGCTTGTCTTTGCCCGCCTTGTATTCGGCGACTTTGTCCGCGTTTTTGGCGAGGATTTCGTCGATGGCCTTTTCGATCGCGCCGGTGTCGGTCACCTGCTTCAGGCCTTTTTCTTCCACAATCGTCGCGGCCGGTTTGCCCGTCTTGAGCATCTCTTCGAAGACGTCCTTGGCGATGCGGCCGGAGATCGTCTGGTTGCTGATGAGCTGCACGAGGCCGCCCAAAGCTTCGGCTGAAACCGGACTTTCCTCGATGCCTTTGCCGAGCTTGTTCAGCGCGCCGAAGAGTTCGACCGTGACCCAGTTCGCGGCGAGCTTGCCGTCGTTGCCTCTCGCGACTTCCTCGAAGAAGTCGGCGGAAGATTTTTCGGCCACGAGCACCGACGCGTCGTAGGGCTTCAGGCCGTAGTCGTTGATGAAGCGGGCTTTCTTTTCGTCGGGAAGCTCGGGCAGGGTGGCTTTGACGCGCTCGACCATTGCGGGGTCGAGGACGAGCGGCAGGAGGTCGGGGTCGGGGAAATAGCGGTAGTCGTGCGCGTCTTCCTTCGAGCGCATGCTGCGCGTTTCGCCCTTGCCGGTATCCCACAGGCGCGTTTCCTGATTGATGGTGCCGCCGTTTTCGAGAATCTCCACCTGCCTGCGGGCTTCGAATTCGATGGCCTGCTGCACGAAGCGGATCGAGTTCACGTTCTTGATTTCGCAGCGCGTGCCCAACGTGAGGTCACCCTTGCGGCGCATCGACAGATTTACGTCGCAGCGCATGGAGCCTTCTTCCATGTTGCCGTCGCAGGTTCCCAGATAACGCAGGATGGCGCGGAGTTTCTTCAGATAGGCTCCGGCTTCTTCGGCAGAGCGCATGTCGGGCTCGGATACGATTTCCATCAGCGCCACGCCCGCGCGGTTGAGGTCCACATAGGTTTCGGTCGGGCTTTGATCGTGCATGCTCTTGCCCGCGTCCTGCTCAAGATGCAGGCGCGTGATGCCGACTTCGCGCGTTTCGCCGTCCGCGAGGTCGAGCGTGATTTTGCCCATCCCCACAATCGGCTGCGTGTACTGGCTGATCTGGTAGCCCGCGGGGAGGTCGGCGTAGAAATAGTTTTTGCGGTCGAAGACCGAGGTCATGTTGATCTGCGCCTTCAGGCCCAGACCCGTGCGGACCGCTTGCTCGACGCAGACTTCGTTGATGACGGGGAGCATGCCCGGAAACGCCGCGTCAACGGTGCTGACTTGCGCGTTCGGGGCTGCGCCGAACGTCGTGGACGCGCCCGAGAAAAGCTTGGAATTCGAGATGACCTGAGCATGGACTTCCAGCCCGATCACCATTTCCCATTCGCCTGTGTTGCCTGTGATATATGCCATTGTCGTATGCCGTTCTTAAGCCGTGAAAGGAGGTTTGTGCGTGAAGGCCGCCGCTTTTTCGAGCGCCGAGGCCGCCGTGAAGAGCGTTTCTTCGTCGAATGCGCGACCGATCAGCTGCATGCCCATCGGAAGGCCGTTTTGCGCGAGGCCCACGGGCAGGCAGATGCCGGGAAGGCCCGCGAGGTTCAGCGTGACCGTGAACACGTCTTCGAGGTACATCGCCAGCGGATCGTCGGTCTTCTCGCCGATGCCGAACGCCGTTCCGGGCGAGGCGGGGGTGAGGATGACGTCGCACTTTTTGAACGCTTCGAGGAAGTCGTTGCGGATCAGGCGGCGCACGCGTTGCGCTTTGCGGTAGTAGGCGTCGTAGTAGCCCGCCGACAGCACATAGGTGCCGATCAGGATGCGGCGGCGCACTTCCTTGCCGAAGCCCGCGAAACGCGTCGAGGCGTACATGTCGTTGAGGTCCTTGCCCGGAATGCGCAGGCCGAAGCGCACGCCGTCGTAGCGCGCGAGGTTCGACGACGCTTCCGCCGGGGCGATAATGTAGTAGACCGGCAGCGCGTACTTGGTGTGCGGCAGGGAGATTTCGACCACTTCGGCTCCCGCGTCGCGCAGCATCGCGGCGGACTTTTGCCACAGCGCGTCGACTTCGGGGTTCATGCCGTCGATGCGGTATTCTTTCGGAAGGCCGACCTTGAGGCCCTTGACCGATTTGCCGAGCGACGCGAGGTAGTCGGGGACGGGGGTGTTGACCGAGGTGGAATCTTTTTCGTCGTAGCCCGCCATCGTGCGGAGCATGACGGCGGCGTCTCCGACCGTGCGGGCCATGGAGCCTGCCTGATCGAGCGACGAGGCGAACGCGATGATGCCCCAGCGCGAGCAACGGCCATAGGTCGGCTTGATGCCTACGATGCCTGTGACAGAGGCGGGCTGGCGGATCGAGCCGCCGGTGTCGGTTCCGGTCGCGCCCATGGCGATATGCGCGGCGACGGAGGTGGATGAGCCGCTGGACGAGCCTCCGGGAACGAGCTTGCGCGCGGCGTTCCAGGGCTCGGGGCCCGACCACGGATTGATGGCGGCGGGGTAGTAGCTGGTGGTGCCCGACGAGCCCATGGCGAATTCGTCGAGGTTGACCTTGCCGAGCATGACCGAGCCCGCGCCGAACAGTTTTTGCGTCACGGTCGATTCATAGGTCGGCACGAACGTGTCGAGCATGCGGCTCGCGGCTGTGGTGCGGACGCCCTTGGTGCAGAACAGGTCCTTGATTGCCAGCGGGATGCCGTCGAGCGCACCGGCGTTTCCGGCAGCACGGCGGGCGTCGGATTCTTTCGCTTGCTTGCGCGCGATGTCCGGCGTTTCGGTGATGAAGGCGTTCAGGTTTTTCCCTTTCTCCATGGCGGAGATGTGCGCGTCGGTCAGGTCGACCGCGCTGAACGTCTTGGCGTTCAGGCCTTCGAGCGCTTCGAGGATGGTCAGGTCGGTTAGTTTTGTCATCGGTTTCACTTTTTAAATCTTGGGTTCCGTTTGTCCGGAACGGGAAAGCTTATTCCACCACTTTGGGGACGGTGAAGAAGTCCGCCGTGCTCGACGGCGCGTTCGCGAGGATGTCTTGGGGAATCCCGCCGTCGTTGACGACGTCCGCGCGCGTGCGCAGCGACGAGTCGTTGACGCTCGCCAAGGGTTCGACCCCTTCGACGTTCACTTCGTTCAATTGCTCGACCCAGGTCAGGATGTTGTTCAGTTCTCCCGCGACGTGGGTTTGCTCTTCTGCCGGAATCTTGATCCGGGCGAGGTTGGCGATCTTGGCGACGATTTTCTGGTCTATGGACATGGCTGTCTTTCGAACTTTTATTGCAAAGAGTTGATTTATATACCCCTCCCTTTACGCTTCCTGCAAGGGGGGAGACGCTGTCTTTCCTTTTCCAACGTCTTGAAAGATGGCGTGTTGCCGGATAATCTTCGCAAGATCCCCGGAAAATCGCCAAAAGACATGGGTTAATAGAGATGACCAACGTATCCTTCCGTTGTTTTGCGTTCTTTTTAACCCTTGTTTGGGCCAATTCGGTTTCGGCGAACGACACCATGGTTTCTTTGGGCGCAGGTGGCCTGGTTCCCAGAGAATCCCCCGATGTTTCGATGGAATCCGAAGATCTCGACATCTCGGTCCGCGAGATCAAAATCCGGTATGTTTTCCGGAACCATAGTTCGCGAGATATTGACGCAACCGTTGCGTTTCCCTTGCCTCCGCTCGACGGGAGAATTGTCGCGATAGAGCCG
>JAQUUS010000212.1 GCA_028693775.1 Alphaproteobacteria bacterium
TCCGCCACGCAAATCCTGTCGCTGATTTTAGGCGGTGGAGCGTCGTCCCGCCTGTTCCAGAAGGTCCGGGAAAAGCGCGGACTTGTTTACACGATCAGTTCGATGCACAGCGGATTTTCCGATGCGGGGCTTTTCCAGATCTATGCCGGAACGGACCCCAAGCGGCTGAAGGAACTGGTTCCTGTCATTTGCGAGGAGATCCGGGGCGTCAAAAAACGCGTGACACCGGGAGAGCTTTCCCGCGCAAAGGCACAGGTCAGGGCCGATCTCCTGATGGGCAAGGAAAGCGTCATGCGCCGCGCAGAAATCGCGGGCAATCAGCTTTTGGCTTTCGGCAAACCCATATTGCCGGAAAAAATCATCCAGCGCGTGTCGGCTATAACGTCGGACGATGTCGAAAAAGCCGCCGCACGCCTCTTTTCATCAAAGCTGATTTTGACTACGCTTGGCCCGTCGGACGAGCTCGATGACTACAAGAGGATTTCGGAGAGGCTGGGGCATGATTGATTTTATGACCTCTTTGTTCCGCATCCCTCCGTTGCATGCGCATCCTGCATTCGATATGCAGTTGCACGGTCCCAGAACCCTGTTGCGGATGCTGGAGGCCGAGGATTGGGCGGCGTGGCATTCCCTGCGGGACCTGAGCCGCGATTATCTCGAGCCGTGGGAGCCCAAGTGGCCGGAGCACGCCCTCACTTACGGATATTATTGTTCCCTGTTGCGCCGTCATTGGCGCGACTGGCGAAGCGGAAGGGCCTATGCGTTCGGCATTTTCCTGAATGACGGGCAAGCGCCCGTTTTTGTCGGAGGCATTACGCTCTCGGACATTCAGCATGCCGCCGCTCAAAAAGGAACGGTGGGGTATTGGATGGGGCGTCCGTTTGCGGGGCAGGGCATCATGACCGAAGCCTTGGGCCTTGTCTGCGATTTTTCGTTTTCGACGCTCAAGCTTCAGCGCCTTGAGGCGAGCAGCATGCCCTCAAACGGCGCAAGCAAAGCGGTTTTGCTCAAGAACGGATTCGAGCAGGAAGGCTATGCAAAGGGGTACCTGCAAATTCGAGGCAAGCGCGAAGATCACTTGCTGTGGGGAAAGAACAATCCCGCCGCGCCCAAAAAAGAGCCGCCCGCGGACGTTCGCTAGATGCGTTTTCCGGTGCGCGCGCCGTGCGGAATGGGGCCCGAAAGGCTGGTGCCGCGAGGCGCTTTTCCGCCGCGAAGCAGGCGCAAAACGCGGCCGAGCGTTTCTTTCAAATCCTTGCGTTCGACAACAAGGTCGACCATGCCGTGTTCCTGCAAGTATTCGGCGCGTTGAAATCCGGGGGGAAGCGTTTCCCTTATCGTGCTTTCGATCACGCGCGCGCCTGCAAATCCGATCAGAGCGCCGCGTTCGGCGATATGGACATCTCCGATCATTGCGAAGCTCGCCGTAACGCCGCCCGTTGTCGGGTCCGTCAGGATAACGATAAAGGGCAGCCCGGCCTCTTTGACCATGTCTGCGGCAATAATCGTTCTCGGCATTTGCATGAGGGAGAGCATGCCTTCCTGCATGCGGGCGCCGCCCGATGCCGGGACGACCACAAAGGCGGCCTGCGACGCAATGGCGCGCTTGGCGGCGACAACAAGGGCTTCGCCGACGCCCGATCCCATCGAGCCGCCCATGAATTCGAAATCGAAAACGGCGATAACTGTTTTAATTCCGTCAACAAGGCCTTCGCCCATCGCCATGGCGTCTTGCCGTTTCGTTTTGCTCTGAGCCGCCTTCAAGCGCTCGGTGTATTTCTTTTGATCTTTGAACTTTAACGGATCAACGGTCGTTGCCGGAGCGTTAATAAATTTGTATTCCGCATCGTCGAACAGCATGTCCATGCGCTTGATCGGATCAAGCTTGAGATGGAATCCGCAGTTGCGGCAAACATTGAGGCTATTCTCCATATCCCGGACAAAAAGCATGCCGCTGCAGCCGGGACACTTTTCCCAAAGGTTATCGGGAATGTCCTTTTTTTCGCCGACGAGGGCCCGAACTTTGGGGCGAACGAAATTGGTAAGCCAGTTCATCAAAATCACCTTACGAACAAGCGGACGCGGGCCCATGCCTGCAAAACCGCCCAAGAATAGCAAAGATCCTTATGGGCATTCCAAGGAAAAAAGTAAAACGGTATTGTCCAAAGGACCGTTAACCGAAAATTCAAGCGTTATTTCATTGTGGCCGGGTCCGGATAAACGTTTATTCCGGCGGTTTCCTCGGCGTCCGGGGGAAGGTCGACATTGGGAGGCTTCTTCCCGCATGCAGAAACGGACATAATGCATAAAAGCATCATGCCCGTTAACGCTAGTTCTTTAAACAACCTGCGAATGGCTGAACCTTAGGCCGCGCGCGAGGAGGCGTTCTTGACCAGACCGCACAGCTCGTTGAGGCTTTCGTTCAGGCGCGTTCCGACGGCTTCCATAGCCTGGCTGTTGCACTTGGCAACGGTTTCGGAGGCGTCGCGAAGGTTGGATATGTACTTGTCCATCGTCGACTTGCTGACTTCGGCTTGCTTGAGCGCCTTGGCTTCCGGCGTCGGGCAGGCTATGACGGCTTGCGTCATTTGCGACAGTTCTTCGACAATCTGACGATAGCTGTCGGCCTGGCGGCGCCACAGAGCCTGGAGGCTCTCGTAGGTCGCTTGGCTGATCGCCGTCATCGCTTCGATATTTTTCTTTTGCAAGGAAAGAACGGCCTCCGAGTCGATGCCCGGGATTTGCGGGATTTTATAGTCGCCGGAGAACTTCGAAATATCGAAAAATTTATTGTAGTTTGACATATCGAACATCTTGGACACGTCGTAGCTTGACGGGTCGAACATCTTGCTTATGTCCGTTTCGAAAAACGGGTTACTAAAGGGCTTCGACATCATGCCTCCATGGAGCGCTCGAAAAAGGGAAAGAGGCCAGGGGATCTCCCTTCCTCATTATGGTTAACCGTGTACACCATTCTTAACAAGTTGTCACGCTTTTTTGCAATGCACACAGGAATAATCAGAAAGCCTAGATAATTCATGCAATAAAGGGACAAAATAAAAAAATGCCGCGCTTTTTTTGCGCGGCATTTTTGCATCGCTGAAATAAATTTAGGCGCTCTTGCGATCGTCCAGAGGCAGACCCTCGTCTTCATGCAGAGAGGGGAACTTTGCTGCGCTCTTGAAGCCGCCCGAACCGGGGCCTTGCTGCGCGACGCCGCCGCCCGTAACCTGCATTTCCCCGATGATCTGGCCGCCGGCGCTGACTTCGAGTTCGCCATACTTGACCATGCCGCTGATACGGCCCGTCGAGCGAACGGTCAGTCTTCCGTGCACG
Organism: Alphaproteobacteria bacterium; assembly: GCA_028693775.1. Classification (GTDB taxonomy): domain Bacteria; phylum Pseudomonadota; class Alphaproteobacteria; order UBA9219; family UBA9219; genus CAIXLI01. The sequence continues at coordinate 3,337 of JAQUUS010000212.1, forward strand.
ACGAGCTGGCCGTCATAGCGGCCTGCGATGTCGGCGTTTTCAATTTCGACGCTGCCGCGGAATTGGCCGGTCTCGTTGATTTCGAGAAGCTTGCCGTCGGTCAGCTTGGCTTCGACCTTGCCCGCAACGACAAGAATGTCGCACGAGGTGATTTCGCCGGAGAGCGACAGTCCGTCGCCGACGATCAGTTTGCGGCCATCCGCGCTGCTGGACGATGTGCGGCGACTGACTTCGGATAACCGGCGCGAAGACGAAGCTGCGCGGGGTAAGCCGGAGGGTAATTCAGTGCGCGTGGCAACGGC
>JAQUUS010000213.1 GCA_028693775.1 Alphaproteobacteria bacterium
ATGATGTTCTCGGCGATATCGGCGTTGTGCAGCAGCTCAAAAACACCGGCTCTGAGGATGGCTTTCAGGAGTTGTTCCAGACGGTTGGCCGACAGCCGTTCGTCAAGTGCGCCGGCAATCAGCGTGTCCAGATCGGTTTGATGCGTGCTGGCGCCGGAGACGATCTTTCCGAAAAGTTCCGTGTCTACGGCGATGACGCTGCGTTCTTCCTGTAGCAAAACGGCGGGGTTGTCTTTGAATCTCTGGATCAGCACGTCCGCCGGTTCGGGCGACAGCGCGATCTGGTAGAGCCCCTGAACGGCGGCCAGCCGCGCGAGGCGGCGCATAGCGTAATCTGTTTTTGCGTTTTCTTGTCCCATGACGATTGTCCTGTTTACTTTTTTGCGACCCACCGCCGTTTGGGAGACAAGCGGAATTTGTGTTTCAATTCGACCATGCGCAGGCAGGCTTCGGCTGCCTGGCCGCCCCGGTTCAGCTTGATGGGATCGGCGCGCTCCAGCGCCTGTTCCATCGTGTTGCAGGTCAGGATGCCGTTTCCGATGGCGAGCGAGTGCTTCAGCGACAGCTCCTGAAGACTGTGCGCGGATTCGAATGCCACGATTTCGTCGTGGTGCGTGCCGCCTTTAAGCACACAGCCAAGCGCGATATAACCTTCGCTGCGGCGGCGCATCGGGTCGAAGTCCAGTGCCTTGACCGCAAACGCGATCGCAGCCGGGATTTCGAGGGCTCCGGGAACCGTTACGATTTCGTAGGTCGCGTTGACGCGGTCCAGTACTTCTTTCACGCCGCGAAGTTGCATGTCTGCAATTTCGTCGTAGAACCGCGCTTCCACGATCATGACGTGCGGCGGCTCATCGAACTTGAAGGTGGCGGGCGGACGTGAGGCTTCCATCGTTTGTTCCTTATTCCTTGGCCCGGCCGGCGCTTGCGGATTTGTTTTTTCTGTACTCGGCTATATCGGCGACCGTGCCTGTTTTCATGTCGTGGACGGCGGCAAACCGGGCCAATTCCGGCATTCGCGCCATTGTTCCGTCTTCGTTCATGATCTCACATATGACGGCGGCAGGGAATAACCCCGCAAGCCTCATGATGTCAACCGATCCTTCAGTTTGGCCCCGGCGGCCCAGAACGCCCTCAGGGTTGGCTCTTAACGGAAAGATATGTCCGGGGCTTACCAAATCCGCCGGCCCTTTGCGGGGATCGACGGCCGTTAAGATTGTTTTGGCCCGGTCTGCGGCCGAGATTCCCGTCGTGACGCCCTCGCGGGCTTCGATGGATATGGTAAACGCCGTTTGGAAGCGGGAGCCGTTTTGGGAGGTCATCATCGGCAGGCCGAGCCGATCGATGAGCTCCGGAGCCATGGCAAGGCAGACGAGGCCGCAGGCCTTGTGGACCATGAAATTAATCGCTTCGGGCGTTGCAAACTGCGCGGGCAGCACAAGGTCGCCTTCGTTCTCCCGGTCTTCGTCGTCCGCAAGGATGAACATGCGGCCTTGCCGTGCCTGATCGACGATTTCGTCAACCGGGGCGATGGAGAAAACATCGTTTCCGCGTAGGCCTTTTTGCATCAGAAGGCTTATAGACGCTTTTTAGCCTTTTAGAAATCTTTTCCTTGCCTGACGCGCTGCGCGCCGGACGTTGTCGGGCGCCGTTCCGCCGAGACTCGTGCGGCTTGCCGCCGCGCGGACGGGCTCGAGGACCTCGAAGACCGTTTTGGCGATACGTTTGTCGATGGCCTGCATTTCTGCAAGGGTAAGTTGATCGAGACGGCACTTCTTCGTTTCGGCCAGCCGGACGATCCCGCCCGTGATGCGGTGGGCGTCGCGGAACGGTAGGTTGGCGGCGCGCACAAGCCAATCGGCAAGGTCGGTCGCCGTGATGAAGCCGTCTTCCAGCGCTTCGGCCATCGCGGTTTTTTGCGGCTGCATGTCGCGGATCATTCCCGCCATCGCGGCCAGCGACAGCCGCAGCGTGTCGGCCGCGTCGAAGACTTGCTCTTTATCTTCCTGCATGTCTTTGGAGTAGGCCAGCGGAAGGCCTTTCATGATGACGGTCAGGGCTGTGAAAGCGCCAAGGAGGCGGCCTGTTTTGGCGCGGACAAGCTCGGCGGCGTCGGGGTTGCGCTTCTGCGGCATGATCGAGCTGCCGGATGTGAACGCTTCGCTGAGCGCGATGAAGCCGAACGACGGGCTGGCCCAGAGGACGATTTCTTCGGCCAGCCGCGACAGGTGCGTGCCTAAAATCGTTGCGGCGGCCAGAAATTCCAGCGCAAAGTCGCGCGCAGAGACGGCGTCGAGCGAATTGGCCATGGGGCGGTCGAAGCCGAGTTTTTTGGCAACGGCTGCGCGGTCGATCGGGAACGACGTTCCCGCCAGCGCCGCTGCGCCCAGCGGCATTTCGTTGACGCGTTTGCGCGCGTCGGAGAGGCGGTCGCGGTCGCGGCCAAGCATTTCGACATAGGCCAGCATATGGTGCCCGAAGGTGATGGGCTGCGCGGGTTGCAGGTGCGTGTAGCCGGGCAGGATCAGATCGGCGTTGCTTTCGGCTTTGTCGATCAGCGCGTCTTGTACGTCCTTTAGCGCCGCGTCGAGCTCGTCGAGCGTGTCCCGCAGCCACAGGCGGAAGTCGGTCGCGACCTGATCGTTGCGTGAGCGCGCTGTGTGCAGGCGGCCTGCGGCATCGCCGATCTTTTCTTTCAGGCTCGCTTCGATGTTCATGTGCACGTCTTCGAGCGCCGACGAAAAAACGAAGACGCCGCTTTCGATTTCGCGCTGAATCGCATCGAGCCCTTGCGCGATGGCTTTGGCGTCTTTGGACGTCAGGATGCCTTTGGCGGCCAGCATTTCCGCGTGGGCTTTGGAGGCCCGGATGTCTTGGGCGTACAGCCTTTTGTCGACGTCGATGGAGGCGTTGATTTCGGCCATGATGACAGAGGGGCCTCCGATATAGTGGCCGCCCCACATGGGGTTGGCCGACGTTCCGGCGGCTCCGGGTTTCTTCTTGAGCATTGCGTTTACCTGTATGATTTCTTGTGCAAATAGTGCCCGATTTTCGTTTCGAAATAAAAGAAAAACATGGCGATAAAGGTTAATTTGCTTTTGCGGGGCCGGATTTGCGTTATGGCTTTTTTTAGAAAGTCTTGCTATCCATGTCGTTCGCCTGTTGTTTTGGGTGGCGTTAATTCGAAGAAGGAGCGGCTTGACCGTGCGTTTTTTTATCCTTTTTGCCGCTTTGGTTCTTGTGATTCCAGCCTCGGCTTCGGCCCAGGTTATGCGTCAAGTCGATCCCAAAAAGGAGCAGAGCATCGTGACCGCCAAGCTGAAACTCGAGTCCCCGGCGTTTGTCAACGGCGGCGAAATACCTCTTCGCTATACCTATCAGGGGGGCGACGTTTATCGCGGCATGGATATTTCTCCTCCGCTTGTTTGGAGCAACGTTCCCAGAAATACCCAGAGTTTCGTTCTTATTGTTGAAGATCCGGACGCTCCGGATCCGGCCGCTCCGGAAAGGACATGGATCCACTGGGTCGTTTACGATTTGCCGGCCTCCATGAAGGGCCTTCCGGAGGGCATTCATTCTTTCCCGGCAGGCGTCG
>JAQUUS010000214.1 GCA_028693775.1 Alphaproteobacteria bacterium
AGGCCCAGAAACGCGCGCACAGGGCTTGCGAGAGCGTTTGCGTTTATGAATACGAGATGGCCGATCCCGCCCTTGGCGGGGCCACGGCGACGATCGAGGGGCGGTATCCGCAGCGCGGGTTCGCCGTCAATCTTGAGGTCAGGCAGTTGTGCTTCGTTTTGGCCGGAGAGGGCGAGATCGTTTTTCCGGAGGGGAAAACCTCTCTCGCCAAGGGAGATATGGTTTTGATCGGCGAGGGCGAAAAGTTCGCATGGAACGGAAAAATGGAGCTTTTTCTGGCCAATGCGCCTCGTTTCGATCCGGCGCAGTATCGTCTTGTGGATTGACGGGGCGGCGGTAAAATAGGCCTGTTTTCAACCGGTGCTTTTTTTAGGGCGGGGTTTTTGAATGAATATTGAAACGGGACGGCCCGAATATTACGAAGGGCTCAAGGTTTTCCAGCAATATACCGATCAGCAGGAACGCATCAGGGATCTTTTGGTGCGGTTTCTTTGCCGCTTCGCTCAGCGCGCGGAGGAGGCGGGTGAGGCTTCCCTTGCCAAGGGGCCGTGCGTTTGGCGGGATATCGGAAGCGGAGACGGCTCCTTTACGTCAAAGGTTTTGGATGCCCTTGCGGATAACGGATTTGCTCCGCCGGTTTATGAGGGCGTCGAGCTGGACGATTGTTTTATTGCTGCGTCGAAAGAGCTTCTCAAGGCTTATCCGGGCGTTTCGATTGTCAAGGGATCGGGGCTCGACGGAAATATGCACGAGCGCGGCGAGGCCGATGTGATCAGCGGATTTAACATGCTGTATTTCGCGACCGATCTTCCGGGGCTGAAGGCGGATCTCGACAAGGCGCTTGAACCGGGTGGGCTCGGGCTTTTTATTCAGAACACGGCGTTTACGGCCAGCGCGGGAGAGGCGTGGATCGGGAAGGATTATGCCGATTATACCGCGTCGGTTCCGACGGAGGTGTTCTTTCCGAAGGTTCCGGAGCGGGCGTTCGATCTTGTCACCGGCAAGGCCGGGATCGACGACATTTTGCGCGACAGCGTTTTGTCGGACGAGGAAAAGGCCAAGGCCGTGGTGATCAAAAAGATTTTTGACGCGCTGGCTGGCGCGCCGACAGAATCGGATCTGGGACAGGAAGCGGCGCGGAAGTATCGGGACCGCATTTCCGGCGACGATTACGGCGGCAAGGGATGTTATGTGACGGACAATGTGCTGCTGGTTTATATGCGCCCGGACGCGCCGGAAAAACTGAAGGCGCTTGCGAAGGCGGCTCTTGGCGATGTGCGCAGAGAAATGGCGCAGCCGAAGCCCCGGGCTTCCGCTTATACCCTCTAGGCCGATGCGGCCATGGCCGCGCGGATATCCGAGACTGCGTTGATAAAGGCGAGCTTGCGGTCGAGGTTGGCCGTTTCGGCGGCGGCGAAGGTCGCGCGCGTTTTGTCCCATATTTTCAGCGCAAGGCCCACGTTGGCCGGGGACTGGTTTTTGGCTTCGGTTTCGGCGGCCTTGCGGAGCCGTTCGATCAGCAGCGCCTTGAGCGCGTCGAAGGCGTCGGAATCCGCTTTGCGGGCGATCTGATCGGCCAGCTTATGCAGGCGCGCCATGTCGAGGCCCGGCAGGGCGTCGAGAATTCCCAGCATGTCTTTGTAGAGCGGCAGGACGCCTGCGCGCAGCATTTTCAGCGCAAAGCCGAGGCTGCCTCCGGAAAGGTCGATTACGGTTGCCATGTCTTCGGCAGAGGCTTGCGGGGCTGTGTCGCGCAGAAGGGTTTGCATGTCTTCGGCGCTGAGGGGAGATAGCTCCAGAATCCTTGCGCGCGAGCGGATCGTGGGGAGCAGCGCTCCCGGGGTCGTGACCGTCAGCAAAATCAGGGTGCGGGGCGGGGGTTCTTCCACGATTTTCAGAATCGCGTTCTGGCCGTTGCGGTTGAGCGCGTGCGCTTCGTCGACGATCACCACGCGCCAGCCGCCGTGCGTTGCCGTTTTGTGCAGGAACGGGGCGATTTTCAGGATGTCGTCCACGGGGATGATGTTTTTCATCGCGCCGGTGCGCTCGTCCTGCGGACGCCGGACAATCAGAAGGTCGGGATGCGATTCCGCTTCGACCAGCTTGGCGGCGGGGTGCTTTGCGTCGGGCTTGCCGAGCACGCCTTCTCCGTTGGCCAGCACATATTGCGCGATGTGCTTGGCAAGCGCGGCTTTGCCGATGCCTTCGATCCCCGCGATGAGCCATGCGTGGGGCATGCGGCCGGAGGCGAACGCTTCCTGCACTTCTCTCAGGGCGTTGGTGTGACCGATGAACACGAAGGGCAGGGTGGGCTCGCTCATGGCTTTGCCTGCGCCGTTTTTTTCATGTGGAAATGGGGAATGCCCGCGTCCATGAACTCTTCGCCATAGGCCGCGTAGCCGAGCCTCGCGTAGAAGGGGATGGCGTGCGTTTGCGCGTCAAGGACGAAGGTTTGGACGGTTTTCGTTTTGTCCGAGCGTTCGATGGCGTTCATGATTATCCGGCCTGCGCCCGATTTCCGTTCGGACGGGACGACGGCGACCCGGCCGATTTTCGCCGTTTGGCCGTTGTCTTTCAGGACGGCTCTTGCGGTTCCGATGGGGGCGCCGTTTTTAAGGGCGATGAAATGCAGGGCGGTTTTGTCGTATTCGTCGAGCTCTATTTCTTCGGGGACGTTTTGCTCGCCGACGAAGACATCGCGCCGGATTCGGAAGCAGGCTTCTTTTTCGGCTTCGGTTGCTTCTCTGGCGATGACGACGTCGCTCATTGGGGGGATTCCTGCGCGAAGAAACGCTCGGCGACGGCGCGTTCGATGGACGCCGCAATGCCGGGGGCGTCGCCGGAGGCGTCGATAGTGCGAAAACGCACAGGGAATTTCTGGGCCAACGACAAAAACGCTTCGCGCAGTTTTTTATGGAAATCGACGAGTTGCTGCTGGTAGCGGTCGTCCATTCCGCCCCGGCTTTCCATGCGCGCAAGGCCCGTTTCGACGGGGAGATCGAGCAGCAGGGTGAGATCGGGCTCGAAATCCGGCGCGATCAGCTTGTAGACGTTTTCGACGGGCTCAAGGCCAAGGCCTAGCCCGATGCCCTGATAGGCGCGCGTGGAATCCGCGAAGCGGTCGCAGACGACCCATGCGCCTTCGGAGAGCGCCGGGAATACCGTTTTGACGAGGTGTTCCCTCCGTGCGGCCATGATGAGAAGCAGTTCGGTCAGCGGGTCCCAGTATTTGTCTTTCTGGGCAAGCCAAAGATCGCGGATGGCTTCGGCCGACGGGGAGCCACCGACTTCGCGCGTTTCGATCACCTTGAGGCCTTTGCGGCGCAGGAAGTCGGCCAGAAGCTTCGTTTGGGTCGATTTGCCGGCGCCTTCACCGCCTTCGAGCGTTATGAACTTGCCTTTCGTCATTTACGACTGCGCTTTCTTTCCCGAAAAAAGGACGCCCAGCTTTTGCATGACGCGCGAGAAGAAGCCGATTTGCTCGATGTCGGTTTGCGCGACCAGCCCGACTGTTTTGGGAGGCATTCCGGGCGCCGTGACGGTCAGCTCTCCGATGCGGTCGCCCTTGCGGATCGG
>JAQUUS010000215.1 GCA_028693775.1 Alphaproteobacteria bacterium
CTCGATCATCGTGCCGACGAGGTACTTGAGCTTGACGCCTGAGGCTTGCGAAACTTCCTTGGCGACGCGGTCCACCATGGTGCGCAGGATATCGAGTTCCTTGCGGGTTGCCACGAGCGGGATCATGATTTCGGGAACGATCTTCTTGCCTTTCTTGGCCATTTCGACCGTGGCGCGGAAGATGGCGCGGGCCTGCATCTCATAAATTTCGGGATACGAAATGCCGAGACGGCAGCCACGGTGCCCAAGCATCGGGTTCGCCTCGTGAAGCTGCTGCGTGCGCTTGCGGATTTTATCCGGCGAAACGCCCGCGGCCTTCGCGACGGCCTCGACCTCGGTTTCTTCGTGCGGCAAAAACTCATGCAGCGGCGGATCGAGCAGGCGGATGGTGACCGGCAAGCCTTCCATGATCGTGAAGAGATCAACGAAGTCCTTGATCTGCATCGGCTCGAGCTTGGCGAGCGCGGCGCGGCGGCCGTCTTCGTCGTCGGCCACGATCATTTCGCGCATCGACGTGATGCGGTCGGTGTCGAAGAACATATGCTCGGTGCGGCACAAACCGATGCCTTCGGCGCCGAACTTGCGGGCCGTGCGCGCGTCGAGCGGCGTTTCGGCGTTGGTGCGGACCTTCAGGCGGCGCATCTTGTCGGCCCATTTCATGAGCGCGGCGAAGTTGCCCGAAAGCTCCGGCTGAACCGTGGGGATCGCGCCGAGCATGATTTCGCCCGTGGAGCCGTCGATGGTGATGACGTCGCCTTTTTTGATCGTGACGGCCTTAACGGTCATGAGCTCCTTGGCGTAGTCCATGTGCAGATCGCCCGCACCGGCCACGCAGGCGCGGCCCATGCCGCGCGCCACGACGGCTGCATGGCTCGTCATGCCGCCGCGGCTCGTCACGATGCCTTTTGCGGCATGCATGCCGTGAATGTCTTCGGGGCTCGTTTCGATGCGGCAGAGGATGACTTTTTCGCCGAGATTGGTCCATTCCTCGGCTTCGTCGGCGCTAAACACGATCTTGCCCGAGGCCGCGCCCGGAGAGGCGGGCAGGCCCTTGGCGATCACGTCTCTTTTCGCCTTGGGATCGAGCGTCGGATGCAAAAGCTGGTCGAGCGATTTCGGATCGATGCGCATTACGGCTTCGTCGATGTCGATCAGCTTTTCCTTGACCATATCGACCGCGATGCGGAGCGCGGCGGCTGCCGTGCGCTTGCCCGTGCGGGTTTGCAGCATGTAAAGCTTGCCTTGCTGGACCGTAAATTCGATGTCCTGCATGTCGCGATAGTGCTTTTCGAGCTTCTTGCGCACGGCGCTGAGCTGCTTGAACACGCCCGGCATGACTTCTTCCATCGCGGGGAGCTTGGAGTTTTGCGCGATCTTGCCTTTGACGGTCAGGTTTTGCGGCGTGCGGATGCCCGCGACCACGTCTTCGCCCTGCGCATTGACGAGGTATTCCCCGTAGAACGCATTTTCGCCCGTCGAGGGGTTCCGCGTGAATGCCACGCCGGTGCAGCAATCCTCGCCCCGGTTGCCGAAGACCATCGCCTGCACGTTGACAGCAGTGCCCCAGTCTTCGGGAATTTCGTTGAGCTTGCGGTAGGTGATCGCGCGCGCGTTCATCCACGAGCCGAACACCGCGCCGATAGCGCCCCAGAGCTGCGCGTTCACATCCTGCGGGAAGGGTTTGCCGAGCTCTTTCTTCACGATGTCGAGATAGGCGTCCACGACCTCCTGCCAGTCCTCGGCCGTCAGGTCGGTGTCGTGCGTGTAGTTATTGACGCGCTTCACGTCTTCGATGGTTTCCTCGAACAGGTGGTGCTCAAGCCCGAGAACCACGTTGCTGTACATCTGGATAAAGCGCCGGTAGCTGTCGTAGGCGAAGCGCGGATCGCCGCTTTGCGCCTTCAGCCCCTCGACCGTAACCTTGTTGAGGCCGAGGTTAAGGATGGTGTCCATCATGCCCGGCATCGACGCGCGCGCGCCCGAGCGCACCGAAACGAGCAGGGGGTTCTTCGGGTCGCCGAATTTGGCTCCGACGATCTTTTCGACCCGCGCCAGCGCCGCTTCGACCTGCGCCTTCAAATCCTTGGGATACGTTCTTTTGTTCGCGTAGTAATAAGTGCAGACATCGGTCGTCGCCGTGAAGCCTGGAGGAACCGGAAGCCCGAGGTTCGACATTTCCGCCAGCCCCGCTCCTTTGCCGCCCAGCAGATTGCGCATGTCGGCCCGGCCTTCGGCCTTGCCGTTTCCGAAACTGTATACCCACTTATTCTTCTTCGAAGCCATCGTGTAACTCCTTCGTATGTTTAGGCGAGTGTTTTTCAGGCGCTCAGTTTGGCGCCGAGGTAGTCCTTGACCTTGTCGAGCGCAACGCGTTCCTGCTGCGCGGTGTCGCGGTCGCGGATCGTGACGTTCTGGTCTTTCAGCGTGTCGCCGTCCACCGTGATGCAGAAGGGCGTGCCCGCTTCGTCCATGCGGGCGTAGCGTTTGCCGATGCTTTGCTTGGCGTCGTATTGGCAGGTGAACGATTTGCGAAGGTCGAGATAGAGCTTCTCGGCAACTTCGGGCATGCCGTCCTTGTTGACCAGAGGGAATACCCCCGCCTTGATCGGCGCGAGGCTCGGCTTGATCTTGAGCCATTCGGGCGAGGCGCGGCTTTCGTCGTAGCGGTAGCCTTCGCACAAAAGGACCAGAACGCCGCGCGTCAGGCCGCTGGCCGGTTCGACCACATGCGGAATGTAGCGGCGCTTGTTTTCCTGATCCACATATTCAAGGTTTGTCTTGCTGAACTTCTGGTGCTGGGTCAGGTCGTAGTTCGTGCGGTAGGCCACGCCTTCGAGCTCGCCGAAGCCGGGGTCCGTGAACGGATATTTGTATTCGATGTCCGACGTCGCCGCCGAGTAGAACGAACGGTCGGCTTCGGCGATTTCGTGGCGGTACAGCATCTCCTTCGAGACGCCTTGCTCTTCCCACCAGCGCAGGCGCTCGGCGACCCAGAATTCGTACCAGCTCATGCCGTCTTCGGGCGGGCAGAAGAATTCCATTTCCATCTGCTCGAATTCGCGCGTGCGGAAGATAAAGTTGCGCGGGGTGACTTCGTTGCGGAACGAGCGGCCAACCTGCGCCACGCCGAACGGAGGTTTGACACGAGAGGTGTCCAGTATGTTCTTGTATTGCAAAAAGATTCCCTGCGCCGTTTCGGGGCGGAGATAGACTTTGGAGTCGTCGTTCTGGAACACGCCGACATAGGAATGGAACATCAGGTTGAACGAGCGGGGCTCGGTCAGCGTTCCGGGCTTTTCGGCGTCGGGGCCTGTGACCGTGGCGCGCTGGTCCGGTGTCAGCTTGGTGAAATCGACGGCCTTGCTCATGTCGAAGGGAAGAACTTCGCCGCCGCCGGACTTTTGCACCAGCTTCTTGGCTTTCTTTTTGATGGTCTCCTCGGCTTCGTCGCCTTCGAGCGAACTGAGCAGGCCGAAGGATTTCTTTTCGCCTTTTTGCTCATACTGGACTTCGATGCAGACGATATGGTCGGCGCGGTAGCGCAGCTTGGTTTCCTTGCAGTCCACCATCAG